>PLAD01000192.1 GCA_003134215.1 Armatimonadota bacterium | reverse complement strand
GCCATCGTCGAGTATTTGAAGCAGTACGTTCGCGACATCCTGATGTGCCTTTTCGAATTCATCGAAAAGGATGACGCTGTACGGGCGCCGGCGCACCGCTTCAGTAAGCTGTCCGCCTGCATCGTAACCGACATAACCCGGAGGGGCTCCGATCAGGCGCGCGACGGCATGGCGCTCCATGTACTCGGACATGTCGATCCGCACCATGTTGTTTTCACTATCGAACAATGCTTCCGCCAGCGCCTTAGCCGTCTCCGTTTTTCCTACACCTGTCGGGCCGAGAAAGATGAAAGAGCCAATAGGGCGGTTAGGGTCTTTAATACCGGCGCGAGCCCGCAAGACAGCATCGCTGACCAGTTCGATCGCACGTTCCTGCCCGACCACCCGTTCATGCAGCGTCTCTTCCAGGCGTAAAAGCTTTTCACGCTCGCCTTCGACAAGACGAAGGACGGGGATGCCGGTCCAATGTCCGACAATGTCCGCTATTTCCACCTCTGTCACTTCTTCGCGCAGCAGTCGGTCGCCGTTTTGTGTAGAAAGAAGCGCCGACTCCGCCTCCTTCAGCTGTCGATCAAGCTGAGGAAGTTTCCCGTAACGCAACGCTGCGACCTTGTCCAGGTCGTATAACCGCTCAGCGCGTTCGATCTCCACCTTTACCCGTTCGAGCTCTTCGCGCAGATGCTGTACTGCGCCGATCGATTCCTTCTCCGACTCCCATTGCGCCATCATCACATCCGACTTTGAACGAACGTCTGCCAATTCTTTGGTAAGGGCTTCAAGCCTGTCCTGGCTTGCCTTGTCCTTTTCCTTTCGCAGCGCCTGCTCTTCGATTTCGAGCTGCAAAACACGCCGCGTTATCTCGTCGAGGTAGGTCGGCATCGAGTCGATCTCGGCCCGGATCATTGCGCAGGCCTCGTCTACCAGGTCGATTGCCTTGTCGGGAAGGAAGCGATCGGTGATGTATCGGTTCGACAGAGTCGCGGCAGCGACCAAGGCGTTGTCCTGTATGCGAACTCCGTGGTGTACTTCAAAGCGCTCTTTTAACCCGCGAAGAATTGAAACGGTATCTTCGACCGTAGGCGGCTCGACCAGCACCGGCTGAAACCGCCGTTCCAGGGCGGCATCTTTTTCAATGTTCTGCCGGTATTCGGTCAATGTCGTTGCGCCAATGCAGTGCAGTTCGCCGCGCGCAAGCATCGGTTTTAAGATATTTCCGGCATCCATCGAACCCTCGGCCTTTCCTGCGCCGACGATCGTGTGGATCTCGTCGATAAACAGAATGACCTGGCCCTCACTCTCGGTAACTTCCGAAAGGACAGCTTTCAGCCGCTCTTCAAAGTCGCCGCGAAATTTTGCACCGGCGATCAGCGAACCCATATCTAGTGAGAAAATAGTCTTGTCTTTGAGACCTTCCGGAACATCGCCCCGGACGATGCGCTGGGCCAACCCTTCGACAATAGCGGTTTTGCCGACCCCTGGCTCACCGATGAGGACAGGGTTGTTCTTGGTCTTTCGCAGGAGAATTCGTACCGTCCGTCGAATTTCCGCATCCCGACCGATTACCGGGTCAAGTTTTCCGGCACGCGCCTCGGCGACGAGGTCGCGGCCGTATCGCTCTAGCGCTTCATAGGTGACTTCCGGGGTCGCACTGGTGACACGCTGATTCCTACGTACATCCTGAAGAGCCTTGAGGAAGCGCTCGCGCGATAGTCCGGCATCGGAAAGGAGTCGCCCTGAGATGGTGTTAGGCCCTTCCTCTATCAGCGCCAGCACGATATGTTCGACGCTGATATAGTCGTCTTTCAGTGCAGATGCTTCTTCTTCCGCTCGAGCGAGCACGCGGTTGAGGCGCTGGGTCATGTAAAGTTTATTATTATCTGCGCCGGGGCCGGTGACATGAGGTCGGCGGCTTAGTTCGTTCTCCACTTTTCCGGCGAAGGTGTCCGAGTCTATGCTCAGACGCTGCAGCAGGCGCGGTAAAAGTCCGTCTTTCTGCTGGATCAATGCCAGCAAAAGATGCTCGGAGTCAACTTCATTGTTTGCTAGTCGCGTTGCTATATTTTGCGCATCGAGAACAGCTTCCCTTGATTTTTCAGTCAGACGATTTACGTCCATAATGATACAACCCCATTATTAACCTACATATATGAGCATATTATACTCATATAATGCGATAAAATGTATAATAGTTCCTACTGAAGATGGGCAAAAGGATGACCTGAATGGATGAACTGACAATACGACGAGCGACCGAATTGGCCGACTATTTCACAGCGTTCGATTTAGTACGTGAGCTTGCCTTCTTCGAGAAATTGACGCCGCCCGAGGAGGCGGCGAAAGGCCGGTTTATTGCCGACGGTTACGAGCGCAATCCGCCGCGATTTGAAGTCTGGCTGGCGGAGGTATCCGAGAAATCCGTCGGCTACATCTTGATCTTTGAGACTTATTCCACGTTTCTTTGCCGACCGACCCTTTATTTGGAGGATCTCTTTGTCCTGCCCGAGTTCCGTCGCCAGGGAATAGGGGCGGAACTGTTGGAGTTTTGCGTCAAACTTGCACGCGAGCGGGGCTGCGGACGGATGGAGTGGACTTGTCTTGACTGGAATGTTCGTGCGCAGGAAGTGTATGAAGGAATGGGCGCAGTCAAAATGTCCGAATGGATGCTCTACAGGCTAACCGGTGACACATTGAATGATGAATAAAAAAAGACCGCCCCGATCGGGACGGTCTTACTTAACGAATTACAATTATTGGGCCGAAGCTGAATTCTTGAGCTTGCGGAATGTCATCAGACCGGCCAGTGTAGCTCCAGCCAGACCGATTGCCACAGCAGGACTAGGCTCCGGTACAACAGGAGCAGATGCTGTCGCGGAGAACGTTCCCGTGACATCAGCGCAGAAGCTGTTCAGGTAACCGTCTTTGCTTTGCGAAACACCCGGGTTGACATTTGTTAACGCAAGTGCGATACCTTGGTCGGTGCTGATCAACGATGGATCGATGTATGGGGAGGACAACGATGCACTTGATGATCCTGTGTTAGACGCGAGTATCGACGTTGTCGGTCCGCCGGCGAAGAGACCGGGGTTCAGGCTCAGCGTGCCGCCGGTGCCTTCAGCGGAAAAGATCACGTCACTCGGATTAGCCTCCGATGTGAACGTAAGATCCAGCGAGCTAAACGATTCGTCATAAATGCCTGGAGCAAGCTCCGAGGCCGGTGCGGCGGCCGTACCTGTGATGCTGAGCAGAGCATCTACATACGACGAAGGAGCCGAGTTCGCCGTTTGCGAACTGAACGTCAAGATAACGGGAAGATCTTTGGCAGCGATCGACGCCGCGCTTCCAGTGTTGACATAGGTGAACAATCCGCCCTTATCACCGCTTTGTTCGGCAAACTGTGCGACGTTTGCTGCGTGTGCGGAGGTCAACATTGCTACTGCGAAGCCTCCTGTGATGAGCATTGCAAGCCCGTGTACTTTAGTTAATTTCATCCTTATTTCCTTATGACAACTGGTCGTCAGCTTTGATGATCTCGATCACCTGAACTGTGGTGATTACTATATCCGGCATAAACCCGAAAGTTGACCATTCTGCCGGGGACTAACAACTTACACTAAACTATAATGAGTACTAGCACCTATACGCACAATATACCGCAATTAATGTGCCATTCGACAGAGTCGAACGTTAAATAACTTAAAACAGACCTAACTTTTTTGATTATACCATTACAACCTAAGCGTGACAAGGCATTCGACGTTATATTTTGGCTGCTAACACTGCTTTGCGGCGACTGAGGACGCCCAAGCCCAAAAGTCCGGCAGTCGAAATCCCAAAGGCCCAGCCGGTACTCGTTTCCGGAACAACCGCAGCTGCAGACGAGCCGGTAATGTCGGCTGTATACGTACTGAGATATCCGTTACCCTCTACTGTAACAGTTGGGAGGTTGGAGCCCGCAACCGAAAAGTCAGCATCAATGAGCGGCTTCGTAACATATGGCGAGGATACGGTCGCGGTTCCGAGGTCAGCATCGATCCCCAGCACCGGCCCTTCGACATAAAGGATAGGGGAACCCAAGGAATTCGCTGTCGCAGACTCTGTCAATAGCAGCTTCGATGTCGCTTGGTCGTAGAAGTTCAGGCTGAGTGAAGAAAGTGTTTCCGAGTAGAGGTCGGGCGCCAATGTCTGAGCCGGGGCTGAAAGTGTTCCGGTGAGGTCGAGAATGGCTGCAATTCCCGCAACCGATGTGTTCGCCGGGGCCGTATTCGGGGTAGCAGAGTCGAATAGTACGTTCACAGCAAGATTGCTAGCGGATACTGTCGACGAGGCTCCGTTGTTTGTGTAGGTGAACACGGGTGAAAGAACCGATGATTGTTCAGTGAACGATGCAACCGGGTTAACTGTCGGGCTTGCCAAAGCTGCGATCTGACCGAATGCAAAGTAGGAAATGCCGGCCGCGGCAAATACCGAAAGACGCTTCAATTTATTACTATTCATCCCGTTGCCTTTTCTTCGCTCGTTCCGTCTACTTTGCGGAACTTTGGACGACTACTGTACTAACGATAATGTCAAAAAGCCCGGCGCGTGCGTTGGGTGCCAAACACTGGCGTTTATTGTAACCATTGCAAATTTCAGCAATATTCATGCCAAGCCTGGCTGGGCGCGCCCCACTTGAGATTATCTCACTGATTAAGGAACCTGCCGGCACAATTACCGGGTTATACATGAGCATTATAGGAGCGAATTTTAAGTCGGCATTCGTTTTGTACTATAATCTCATTCAGGATTATCCATGCAAGATTCAATTAAGATACAAGGCGCCCGCCACAACAATCTCAAAAATATCGATGTCGAAATACCACGAGACCGCCTTGTCGTGATTACAGGTCTTTCCGGCTCTGGAAAGTCATCCTTGGCCTTCGACACCATCTACGCCGAAGGTCAGAGACGGTATGTCGAATCGCTGTCCGCTTACGCACGGCAATTTCTTGGACAGATGGAGAAGCCGGATGTAGACCACATTGAGGGCCTTTCACCGGCAGTCTCAATTGACCAAAAGAGCACATCTAAAAACCCTCGTAGTACAGTTGGCACTGTCACCGAAGTCTACGACTACCTCCGGCTGCTTTTCGCAAGGATAGGCAGTCCGCATTGCCCTAAGTGCGGACGTCTGATCGCGTCTCAAACTGTCGAACAGATGACGGACACCATATTGAACTTAGCGGAAGGCACACGTATTCAGGTAATCGCGCCGCTGATCAAGGGCCGAAAAGGCGAATACCGCAAGGAACTCGAAGACCTGCGCAAAGAAGGTTACGCACGTGTACGTATCGACGGCGAACTGAGGGAAACATCGGAAGAGATCGTCCTCGACAAGTTCAAGCAGCACACAATCGATGTCGTCCTCGACCGACTGGTGATCAAGCCCGGCGTCGAACGCCGCCTCGCAGACTCGCTGGAGACTGCGCTCAAGAAAGCAAAAGGGAGTGTCGCCATCGACGTCATTGGAGGCGAGGAGATGCTCTTTTCGGAAAACTTTGCCTGCAGTTACGACGGTATCAGCATTGAAGAGATTGCACCGCGCTCCTTTTCGTTCAATTCGCCTTACGGAGCTTGCGCCGACTGCCATGGCCTTGGAACCAAGACCGAGTTCGACCCCGCCCGCATAATCCCTGATGAGACCCTGTCCATCAATAAGGGAGCGTTGGCGCCGTATGCAACTGAGACCGCCGGGGGGCGAGACTGGCTGATTGCGCTGCTCGGCGGTGTCGCAGACAGGTTCGGGTTCGATCTCGACACACCGATCGAAAAGCTGAGCGAGGAGCAGAAGAATCTGCTCCTGCACGGTGTTTCCGGGACTGTCACCATGAAATTTCGCAACCGGTGGGGCAAGGACCGCGAATTCACCTCCGACTTCGCAGGCGTGATCCGTATGCTGCAAAAGCGACTCGGCGAGACCGAAAGCGATATGGTCAAGGAGTGGCTTGGACAGTATCAGACTGCGATTCCCTGTCCGTCGTGCGAAGGTCGACGGTTGAAGCCGGCGGCGCTGTCGGTGACAATAGGCGGCAAGAACATCGCCGACATCTCGTCGATGAGCATCGATAAGGCGGCGGCCTGGTTTGACACGCTGGAGCTGTCGCCTCGTCAAGAAACCATCGCACGCCAGATCGTCAAAGAAATTAAAGCGCGTATCGGATTTCTGGTCAATGTCGGCTTGAACTACCTCACGCTCGACCGTGGTGCAGCAACACTGGCGGGCGGAGAGGCGCAGCGTATACGGCTCGCATCGCAGATAGGTTCAGGGCTGATGGGAGTTCTCTACGTACTGGACGAGCCCAGTATCGGGCTGCACCAGCGCGACAACACCCGACTCATCGAGACACTGGTGCGCCTGCGAGATTTGGGCAACACGATCCTGGTGGTCGAGCATGACGAAGAGATGATGGCGGCTGCCGATTGGATTATCGACATGGGCCCCGGCGCCGGCGAGCACGGTGGGCGCGTCATCGCGGAAGGACCGCTGCAGACTATTCTTGCGAGTCCTGAAAGCATCACCGGACAGTACCTGTCCGGTCGCGAGTCGATCGAAATACCCGCCGAACGGCGTCCGCCGACCGACCGATTTCTTGAGATTAAGGGTGCTCGAGGTCACAACCTGAAAAATGTCGATGTCAAAATACCGCTCGGCCTTTTCGTCTGTGTCACCGGGGTCTCCGGCTCGGGAAAGTCGACGTTGATTCAGGAGACTCTTTACCCGCGCCTGCAAAAAATCTGCAACCGATCGTACACCGCGTGGGAGCCCCACGATGCGTTGAACGGCGCGCAGCTGATCGACAAGATCGTCGACATCGATCAGAGCCCGATTGGCCGGACACCCCGCTCCAACCCGGCGACGTACACCGGTGTCTTCGACATGATCCGCGAGCTTTTCAGCAAGACTGCCGACTCCCGTATGCGCGGCTACAAGCCCGGTCGCTTCTCGTTCAATGTTAAAGGCGGTCGATGCGAAGCGTGCCGCGGCGACGGCATTATCAAAATCGAAATGCACTTTTTGCCGGATGTCTACGTGCCGTGCGAAATCTGCCATGGCCGTCGTTATAACCGCGAGACTCTTGAGGTCAAGTACAAGGGAAAATCGATTGCCGATATCCTGGATATGACTGTCGGACAGGCAGTGGATTTCTTCGAAAGCATTCCGGCCATCACGCGCAAGCTGCGGACTATCCACGATGTCGGTCTCGACTATGTCCGTTTAGGTCAGCCGGCGACACAACTGTCCGGCGGAGAGGCGCAGCGTATTAAGTTGGCGTCGGAGCTATCCAAACGAGCGACCGGCAAGACGCTTTATATTCTCGACGAGCCAACGACCGGTCTGCACTTCGCCGATATCAAAAAGCTAATCGCTCTGCTGCAGCGTCTGGCAAGCGGCGGAAACAGCGTTCTGGTGATCGAACACAACCTCGATGTAATCAAGACTGCCGATTGGATCATCGACATGGGGCCAGAGGGCGGGGACGGCGGCGGTGAAGTGGTAGCGCAAGGTACACCGGAGTTAGTCGCCGACACCAAACGATCTTACACCGGGAAGTACCTGAAGCACGTGCTGGAAGGACGGGGGCTGTTGTCGAAAAAGTAGGCTTTTTGCCATCGTGACTGGTTCTCAACCGTTGGATGTTAAAAATTTCTGAGTCTTAGAGTTAAATTAGAAAATTTATAAAATATTTTTTTCCGAGTCTGAAAAACAAGCACAATCTGCCCTATAATGTCGTTGATGGGCGCGGTGCTGGTTAAGGGACGAACTTGGGACAACCTGAGCAAAGGACCTGCTCGTCAAATGGAGCGCAGTCGGAAGGAATCATACATAAAGCTAGGAGAGCATACACGGACGTTGACACGGAGCTGTTGATAATGGTTACGGATAACCAATAGTAGGGAACGCAGTCAAGGAATGATAATTAAGGGATCTAGGCTGTCTAGAGACGGATTCACGATGAAACCTCTTTATTTATAGCAAATACTTCGCCCTCATTAAGCAGTAAAAAAACAGCCTGGCCAAGATGGTCCAGGCTGATTTTTTTGCTTGTCAGGAAAGCAACGCCGCCTTGTTGGTCTTTTCCCAGGCGAATTCCGGATGGCCGAAGTGCCCGTTCTTGGCGGTCTGTACATACTGTGGCTTGAGCAGGTCAAGTTCGGCGATAATTCCCCGCGGCGAGAGATCGAAGTTTTGGCGAATTCTCTTCGAAATTTCGGATGGGGCGATTGTGTGGGTTCCAAATGTTTCGACAAACACCGATACCGGCGCTGACACGCCGATTGCGTAAGCCAACTGAATCTCCACCTTTTTGGCTAGTCCGGCGGCGACGACCTGCTTTGCGATAAAGCGCGCTGCATAAGCCGCCGAGCGGTCCACCTTGGAAGGGTCCTTGCCGGAAAACGCGCCGCCGCCGTGGCGAGCGTAGCCGCCGTAGGTGTCCACGATAATCTTCCGGCCGGTCACTCCGGTGTCTGCCTGTGGACCGCCGATTGTGAAGATCCCGGTAGGATTGATATGGAAGACAATATCACTCTGAATAAATTTATCGTACTCGGCCAGTACCGGGCCGATCACCCGCTCCTGGACAATCTTCTCCACGTCCGCGCGATTGAGAGCCGGTGCGTGCTGCGCAGAAAGAACGACTGTATCGATCGATTTGGGCTGCCCTGAAGTTGGGTCGTAGCCCACAGTCACCTGGGATTTTGCATCGGGGCGAAGGCCAAGCGCCGGGTTCGATTTCCGAACCGCAGTGTAGCGCGCCATCAGGGCGTGAGCAATCGTGATCGGCAGCGGCATGAGCGATTCAGTCTCATCGCAGGCGAAGCCGAACATCATTCCCTGGTCTCCGGCGCCCTGGTCTTTGTCTCCCTTTGCGCCGGCGTCCACGCCGACCGCAATATCGACCGACTGCTTCTGAATCGCCACCAAAACTCCGGTCGTGTTGCCGTCGAAACCGAGCTGCGTGTCCGTGTATCCTACTTCGTTGATCCGTTCACGAACAACATCGGCGATTTCAACATAACCTCTGGTCGACACTTCGCCGGCGATGACGGCAAGTCCGCGGGTGAGTAGGGTTTCGATGGCGACACGCGCCTGCGGGTCCTGCCTCAAGAGTTCATCGAGAATGGAATCGGAGATTTGGTCCGCGAGTTTATCGGGATGCCCTTCAGAGACGGACTCTGATGTGAATAACAAAAGTTCTGACATGATTTGGCTTCCTAATGCTTGATTGAATCAAGGGATAGCCGCAGTGAGGTGATATCAAGAAGAAACCCAATCGCCGAAGCGATTGAATTGAGCTCTTATCTCGCAGTTAAAACTGCCGGAATTAGCACCATGCCGTAGTCATTACTTACTGACTTCGGCGGTTGTTGTGGTATCGACGGGCCGTTCCCTCCACCACTCTTGATAAGGCCGCTTGCGAAGCTATGCGATTGTTAATAAAATTATAGCATACTGGCAAAAGAACTTGATCCGTTAATATCCGGAGAAATGTTCTGCACCCTCGATGTTGGGGACAACCTACACATCCCACGCAGCTTGGATCACGTCTGAATCGCTTGTGCAGGTTTGCAGGATATTGTCAGGCTGGAAGCCGTCGGGGAGTCGGAGGACACAGTGGATAACCGTCTCTCCCGCATGCTCGGTCTTCTTGTCTTTGGTGATGCCTTCGACCGCGGCGCCGTCGTCGGTGAGGCGCTTCACAACCCGATTTATGATATCGTCGGCGTTNNCAGGCGTTTGCGCCTTCCGGTCTTGTGACAATCACGGTCAGTCTGCGTGTCCGCACATGGCGAAGTGCGAAGTTTTCAAGGCGGTAGACGACCGAAAGTGTTGTGAGAACCAGGACCGCCACGATTACGCCTAGCCAGGAGTAAATATCGCCCGTCCCGATGGCTATCCCGATCCCGGCAGTCACCCAAACACTCGCGGCTGTGGTGAGGCCGCGGACACTGTCGCCTTTGTCGGAATGGATGATCGTCCCCGCCCCGAGAAAGCCGATCCCGGAAACAACCGCAGCGGCGATCTTTACCTGAAAAGGCGCGTGGGTCATGTCGACCGTCGTGAGAAGCGCCGATCCGGTGCAAACCAGAATGTGAGTTCTCAAGCCGGCAGGGCTGCCGTGCATCTGCCGCTGCCAACCGATCGCGGCGCCGATGAGCGCGGCGAGCAGCAGGTGAAGCGCCGGAAAAGCCAACAATTTTAAATCGTGGAGATCGATCAATAAGCCCTGGCCAAAATT
This sequence comes from Armatimonadota bacterium, assembly GCA_003134215.1. GTDB lineage: Bacteria > Armatimonadota > Armatimonadia > Armatimonadales > Capsulimonadaceae > BOG-944. Next base: position 5,327 of record PLAD01000192.1, on the reverse strand, counting down.
ACTTGCTGCGTAGTTTCTACGCCGGTGACGATACAGCGGCCGGATTGTGTCGGCTGATCGAACGGAATAGCGCGCACTGTCGCCTTAAACTCGGTCTGTATCCGGTCCTCGTCTTCAGTCGTCCCTGCCCAGTAAGCGCGGGCAAAACCCTGATCGACAGCAACTTTGAGCTCCTCCAGGTTGCTGACATCGAACGTGTGGTCGGCGCGAAACTGAAACGCACGGTCGAACAGCGCCTTCTGGATTGTCTCCAAAAGCTCAACCAGATATTCGGTCAGACTCTCCTGGCTGACAAATACCTTTCCGGCCTTGCCCGGCATATCTCGCCGTGCCACAGCGACTGTATTCTTCTCGATATCGCGCGGCCCAAGTTCAACTCGGATTGGCACACCGCGAGTTTCCCACTCGTTGTACTTAAACCCTGGAGAGACATAGTCGCGATCGTCCACCTTGAACCGTATCTTGCCCTTCCATTGCGCTGTCAGCTTAGCGGCGGCTTCCAGGGCGATGGCCCGCTCAGAGTCGTTTTTAAAGATCGGCACCAGGACCACCTGAATGGGCGCGAGGCGAGGGGGGATGATGAGCCCTTCATCGTCGCTGTGCGCCATGATCAATGCCCCAATCAGGCGGGTCGTGACACCCCAGCTTGTGGTCCAAGCGTGCTTCAACGTATTGTCTTTGTCCAGGTAGGTGATATCGAATGCTTTGGCAAAGTTCTGCCCGAGATTGTGAGATGTGCCCGCCTGCAGTGAACGGCCATCCTGCATCATCGCCTCAATCGTATAAGTACGTAAAGCGCCGGCGAACTTTTCTTTCTCGGTCTTTCGCCCGCGCAGCACCGGCAGCGCCATCTCATTCTCGACAAAGTCGGTGTAGACATCGTTGAGGATCATCAGCGTCTCACGCTCCGCATCCTCTTCGGTCGCGTGAACCGTATGGCCCTCCTGCCAGAGGAACTCAGCGGTGCGCAGAAACGGACGAGTCCGCTTTTCGTGGCGCATGACGTTGGCCCATTGGTTGATCAAGAGGGGAAGATCGCGCCATGAGTTGATCCACTGTGCATAAAAATGTCCAATAATCGTCTCGGATGTCGGGCGGATGACATAGGGATCGGCCAGGACATCGCCGCCGATACTGCTGATCTCGAAGAGTTCCGGGGCGAAGCCTTCCACATGCTCGGCCTCTTTCGTGATGAAGCTTTTCGGTATCAGCAGCGGGAAATAGGCGTTAACATGGCCGGTCTCTTTAATTCGTTCGTCGAGCGCCTTCTGTATATGTTCCCAGATGGCATATCCGTTGGGTTTAAAGACGATACAGCCGCGGACAACTTCCGCGTAGTCCGCGAGATCCGCGGCTTTGATGACGTCGAGGTACCACTGACTGTAGTCTTTGTCGCGTGGTGTGATAATATCTTTTGGCATAATTTAATGAAGCTTAGTGGTGTATGAACCGTGTGAGATCGTTGATCATAATCGCCACGAAAAGCAGACCGATAATCGCCAGGCCTGCAAGCATGAACTGCTGCTGCTGCGCCATAGTCAGCCGCCGTCCACGGCGTATTCCCTCAACTGCGAACAGCAGCAGATGGCCGCCGTCAAGCACTGGTATCGGAACGAGATTGAAGATGGCAAGACTGATCGTCAGTTGCGCTGCTAAGAAAACGACTGAAGCCGGCCCCTGCTTAACCGCCTGGTAGGTGGTTTCAGCAATAAAAGTAGGGCCGCCGATATTGTGACGCAGCTCTGTGAAATTGTGTCGCGCCACTAGCTGTCCAATTAAGGAAAAGAGTTTCTCTGTGATCTCGGTGCCATCCTTGACCGACGCAATGAAACTTTCATGGATATACACTATCGCTGGGGCGAAGCCGAAGATAGGTTCAGTTGTCCCGCTTCCGGGTTGAACCGCCGGCGTGCCAGTAATAATTAATATCCGGCTGCCACGCTCTACCGTCAGCGCCAGTTCCTTATTGGCGCTTGCATGGATGATGTCGACCATCTGGTCGCCATTGGCTATTGACGTGTTATCGATCTTGATAATGCGGTCGTGTGCGCGCAGGCCAATCTTCGCGGCAACACTGTTCGGGTTGACATGGTCGATCGAGTTATCCGCCTGCGGCAGGCCAAATACCGATCCCATCGAACAAAGCAGGACATAGCCGAGGACGAACGACATAAAAGGACCGGCGAAAATCACCAAACTTCGCTGCCAGAGCGGCTTCGAATAGAAACCATCGACTGCGTCCTCAAGCCGCTGCTCAGGAGTTTCGTCGACATTAGGCAGGTTTTCGGCGAAGAGGGGAGTTTTACTGATTGCTTCCGCAGCCTCCTCTTCCTCACGGTTCAATAGCTGTTTCGCCTTGTCTCTGGCGTGCAGAAGCGGCTCTTCGTCCGGCTCCATGCCGGCAATCTTGACATAGCCTCCGAGCGGGATCCAGCGAATGTTGTACTCGGTGTCGCCGATCTTTCCTATGCGGAATGCACGCGGGCCGAACCCGATACTGAACTCGTCGACACGTATTTTGAAAATGCGCGCGACAATGAAATGCCCCCATTCGTGCACTACAACTAGCACGCCCAGGATCAGGGGATAGGTGATGACAGTCTTAAGCAGATCGTAGTTAATCATACCGACACAGCCTTACTAACATAGTATCGAGCCCATTCATCCGCAGACAGAATCTGATCGAGATTCGGACTTTCCAAGATGACATGATGTTCCAGCGCCTGTTCCACAATCGCCGGAATTCCTAAAAAACTAAGACGATGAGAGAGAAAAGCCTTCACCGCTGCCTCATTGGCTGCGTTCAAAACGGCCGGTGCAGTTCCGCCTGCGCGTGATGCCTCTCTTGCAAGCCGGAGACATGGAAACCGCCCCTCGTCAGGTCGTTCAAATTCCAGCGTACCCAATTCCAGCACATCCAGCATAGGCAGATCCGCGTCAATTCGCTCTGGATGCAGTAAAGCATATTCTATCGGCAAACGCATATCGGCAGTTCCCAACTGCGCCAATATCGAGCCGTCGTTATATTGGACCAAGGCGTGAACAGTGCTTTGCGGATGGACTACGACCCCGACCTGATCAATAGGAATATCAAAGAGCCACTTAGCTTCAATCGTCTCCAGGCCTTTGTTCATCAGCGTGGCCGAGTCGATCGTCACCTTCCGACCCATTTTCCAGGTGGGGTGGTTGAGCGCGTCTTCCACGGTCGCCGCCGAGAGCTGTTCAGCCGTCCAGGACCGGAATGGCCCGCCGGATGCGGTGAGCCAGATCTTTTTTACTGAGCCGGCGGGCTGACCGAGGAGGCACTGAAATACACCGCTGTGTTCACTGTCGATCGGCAGGAGCGTTCCTCCGCCAAGGCGTGCGGCGCTGGTAACAACCTCGCCGGCGGCGACCAGAACTTCCTTGGTCGCGAGCGCGACCGTCTTTCCGGCGCGCAGTGCTGAGACTGTTGCACGCGTCCCTATCGCTCCGGCGACGGCGACGACGACAATATCGACATCCGGTCGTACGGCGATTGCTTCGAGGCTGCTTGAACCGTAGAGTTTTTCAACACGGCGGGGAAGGCGTTCTTCGAGAATAGCCGACTCTGCGTCATCGACCAGCCCGACCGCTTCCACTCCGAATTCCAGCCCCTGCTCCACGATCGAGTGGCCGTTGGAGCCGGCGGCGATTGCGGTCACTCGCAGGCGATCGGGCAAACGACGCACTATGTCGAGCGTCTGCTTGCCAATCGATCCGGTGCTGCCGAGAACCGCTATGTGCTTGAGGGAAGGTACAGTCATTCGCCGGTAACCTTGATCCAAACTATTCGTTGACTACCGATCCAAACTTACGTACTCTGCTCTGGAAATCGCGAATCGCATCGGTGAGCAATGTCGCATTGAAATCCGGCCAAAGCGAATCGGTTACCCATAGCTCGGAATAGGCGACTCCCCAAAGCAGGAAGTTGGAGACGCGCAACTCGCCGGCAGTACGGATCAGCAGATCCGGATCGGGCAGGTCTGGAGCATAAAGCCGCTGCGAAATGAGATATTCCGTAACATCGTCGGGTGAAATCGTCCCCTGCCTGACTTCTTCGGCAATCTCCCGGACCGCATCGACAATCTCAACTCGACCGCCGTAGTTGATCGCCAGGTTCAAAATCAGTCCGCTATTGCCCTTGGTCTCTTCAATATCCCGGTCCATCTCCTTGATCAGCGAATCCGGGAGGCCGGCGCGACGGCCGATAAACCTGATTCGAACATTGTTTTCTTTGAGTTCGTTAAGCTCATGGCGCGCAGCATGCTCAATTAGGGTCATCAGCGCGTCAGTCTCTTTTTTAGGGCGCTTCCAGTTTTCTGAAGAAAAGACGTAAAGGGTGAGGACTTTGATGCCGATTTCACCGGCATCGCGAACTATTTGGCGGACAGTTTGGTATCCCCGCTGATGGCCCTGGACACGAAAAAGCCCGCGTTCGCGAGCCCATCTTCCGTTGCCGTCCATAATTATGGCAACATGCTCCGGCAGACGGGTGAGGTCTATGCTTTGTTTGAGGCGCTCAATATCGTTTTGAGCATTGAGAAGCGCCATTACACTTCCATCAACTCGGCTTCTTTGTTCTTCTGAAGCTCGTCGATCTGTGCGATATGCCGGTCGGTCAGCTTCTGCAACTGGTCTTCCGAACGCTTGGCATCGTCCTTGGAGACTTCGCTCTTCTTCTCGAGCTGCTTGATCTGATCGTTGAAATCACGACGGATATTTCGGATGGCAACTTTGCCGTCTTCCGCCTTGCGCTGCAGGACCTTCACCATCTCCTTGCGACGGTCATTCGTCAGCGGCGGAAGGTTGAGCCGGATCGACACACCGTCATTGACCGGGTTGATATTGAGATCCGAAATCTTGATCGACTTTTCTATCGGGCCGAGCATTGAGCGGTCGTAGGGGGAGATGACGATCTGCCTTGCATCGGTCGCATGTACCTGCGCTACCTGGTTGATAGGAAGCGACGAACCATACGATTCGACATTTATTCCGTCGAGCAGCGCCGGGTTGGCGCGGCCGGTGCGCAGCGTGGAAAATTCGTGACGCGCCGCTTCGATGCTCTTTTGCATCTTAGCTTCAGCATCTTTAATTATTTCTGGAAGAGTAGACATGATCAATCAGGCTCCATGAAAAGCAGAAGTCGCGGTTTGCTTACTTATGCGAAAACGTTCACTTAACTATGACTGCTGGGCAGCGACTAAGGTTCCTATCCGATGGCCTAATGCGACACGTGCGATATCGCCGCGAACATTAATGTCGAAGACGATAATCGGCATTTTGTTCTCCATGCAGAAGGTAAATGC
>PLAD01000137.1 GCA_003134215.1 Armatimonadota bacterium | reverse complement strand
ATCGTTGATTACTTTGGCGAGATCGGTCGCATTGGCGTATTTGAGCACATAGACCTGCAGTACCGAGGTCTGTGTCGTGGCAGTACGGCCGCCGCCGTACCCGCCGGTGCCTCCGGTCGCTGTCGCTGCGTTGTAACCACCGTTCCCGCCGCCATACCCGCCGCCGTACCCGCCGTATCCGCCCCGGCCGTTAGCCTGCGGACGAACTTTGATCAGCAGAAAGTTGCCTTGTTTGGTAAGGTCGGCGTTCTTGAGGTCGAGGACGGCGCTGAACATCGCGAAGGCATCGGAAAGGGACTGTGGCTTCGGGCTCTGCAAGGTGATGCCGCCGGTGAGCGCCGGGTCCTTGACGATCGCGACTCCGCTCGCCGAACTGAGAGTCTGTATCACCGCATCGACATTAGCGTTGCGAAAGTCCAGCTTAATCCGTACGTTCGGGTTGAGGCTGAACTGAGTCCACGGAGGAGGCGGCGCTGCTGCCGTGGTATCGTCGCCGCCTGTGAAGTCGAACTGTGCGTAGCAGATCGGGGCGACAGTGGTCAGCAGCAATAGGAGCAGTGATAGTCGTAGTAACTTGATCATTAATTCAGGCTTTCTTGGTCGTCCGACTGTAGGCGACGGTTTCGGCGAAATGCGTTAAATGGCTGAGTTTGCGTTCCATCGTTAGGATTGAGCGGCGGCAGCGGCGTTATTTGGTTGACGCTTGGTGTGTTGGCTGCTCCGATGGTCTGGCTGGAATTAGCGGGAGCCTGGTCGGCGAAGCCCATCTGAGTCACCTGGCCGAGAGCATTGACGAAATTAATTGAATCGTCACTAATCGACGCTACCCGCAGACCGTGCCAACTATCGCCCTGCTGTAGGAAAACGCTTTCGTTTGTTTCGGGATTCTCGATTAAGGCGCTGACGACGCCGTTCACTGAGTTGATCCCAGTCAGCTCCCATTTGCTTCCGTTGACCAGGCTTCCAGGGCCGCCGACAGTGGGGTTGTCAATGACGACCGCCANNTCCCGTGCGGTCCCTTTGTACTTCGGAAAGTGGATGGTATCATCGTCTTCCACGGATGCGCTCTGGATCGTGTTTAACCGTTCAGCAACGCCCAATCGGTGTGTGGTAGCTGTCGTAGAATCGGGCTCGAGATTAAGCACGACGGCTACAATGACGCAGAGGAGTATCACAGCAGAAAGCAGTTTATTTTGCTTGATAAATTTTTGCATTAATCTTCCTCGACCGTTGCGACGTTGGCTGCGATAGTCGGATCGTTCGTCATATACGCTGAGATCACCAGGGTCGATGTCACCGATCCCGTTACCTCTTCGGAAGCGCTGACCTGTACCGACTTCAATACAACCCGGCTGGTGTGGCTGTCCAGCGCCTGCATTACCGACCGGACACCCGGATAGGGGCCGGAAAGCTGTACCGAGTAGGGCAGTTCCACAGCACCGTCAAGCGCGATCGATCGCTGTGGCCGGAATGCCGTAAGTTTGACGCCGTTCGCAGCAGTCGTATCGGTCACCAGGCCGAGCACCGATGTTCCGATGTGATTCTGGTCTCCGGTCCAAACACGAGCCGAGATTGCCGAACGGGCGACATTGGCCAACTGCTGGTCCTTTTCTGTCGAAGCCTTGATGAGACTGATCTGCGATGCAGCGTTCTGCGAGACGGAACTCGGATCGGGAACGGGATAGAGCAGACAGTAGACCAAAAAGCCGACGACGATTATTGCGGAAAGGACAATCAACGTACTCGGTACGGCGTCCTCACTTGTCTTGAAACTGATCATCCTCCACCTTCCGTATTCGCATCCGAACCGGATGACGATGATGCCGTTTCCACCCGGCCGTCGTCCTTCGACGGGGTCGGCATCGGCAGATTGCCGACCGGATCGGCAGTAACATTGAACTGTATGACTGGAGTAGTTCCCACCAGTGCGCTGTTGGCGAACACCAGCTTGACATTGGCAAACCGCTTACTGGAACCAAGACGATCGACGAAGGCGGCGACCTTGTCCGAGGAAGTCGCGGTGCCGCGAACCTGTAGCTGTTTGGCGCGTTCGACGGTCAATCCGGTCAGCCATGCGCCCGGCGGAAGACAGTCGCTGGTATAGGCGCTGATATCGCTAAGCTGCTGTCCTGGGTCAAACGCATGTCCAAGATCGGACTGCAGTTCGGAGAGCTGCGATTCTGTGCTCGAGGCATCGCTTTCCTTCGCCTGCTGGGCCTGGACGAGCTGCGTATAGTGGACCTTTGCTTGCTGCAACGCAGTCACATCCTGTTGCCTGAGAAACCAGACCCCGGCGACGATCGCGACTGCGAGCGTTGTTGCGAGCGCGGCGGCCCGTGTCCGCGCTGTCGAGCGCTGTTTCTCCGCCAGCACGCGGCTTTCGGAAAGTATGAAGCCGAAGGCAGGTGCTTCGTGAAGCAGTTTGATTGCGCTGTCTCCGAAATCCCGGGTCTGGACGGTTGGGATCTCGGAAGCGCCGGCGGCAGCGAGTGTCCGCTTCGACTCGACCTCAAGTTCACTTCCGGCGGGAGCTACACGGCTAAAGCGCAGTAGGCCGCCAAGAACGACATCGAGCGCGAAATCGCCGCGTTCGGTATCGACAACGAGTGCATCGACATTGCCGGATTTAGCGGCGATGACAGCAGAGCCGAGTGCGATGGGAAGGACGCGCTGAGCTGATAGTCCAACCTCCTTGAGTTCGGTATGCAGCAGCCGAAGATCGTCAGCCCGAATCGCCGCTATCACGGTCAGGAAGCCGTCGTGCGTTTGGTTCGATGTCTGTATAAAGTCGAATGATAGCTGATCCGCCGGTAATGGAAAGAATTGGCCGAGCTGAACGCCGATTATCCGTCTCAGGTCTTCCGGCAGCGCCTTCGGCAGGCGAACGGCCTTGAGGAAGACGATTTTTCTGCCGACGCCAACCAAGGCTTCTTTGTGGCCGACCGTAATCTGTCCAAGCTTTTTGAGCGTGACTGCCTCCGCCTTTTCGCCGGTAGCGATATTCACTGCCTTTACCCACCCCGGAGTCCAATCCAGGTGAAGGGTTACCGTGCTTTTTTTGCTCATTGAGTCACTCCAGCCTGCTGTGTCGATGTGGCCTGATCCCAACCCCACCACGCCGGAATGCCGCCGGTATGCAGCCGGTTGACGGAGATGATTTCGAGATGGTTGCTGCGAAATCCAACGACCGCCTCAACAGCATCCCCCACCCCGCCGCTCTCACCGTAGGCGCGTACAATCCACGTGTCGCTGCCGACAGAGAACTGATTGGCGACCAGGTCGAGTTGGCGGGCTGAAAAGCCGATGGTCGCCATTTGCCCGAGTGTTTGAAATCCGCTCGACTGCTGATCGACGATGGAGGCGGCGATTGCCGGTGTGACTTGCGGAATCGATTCGAGGACAGGAAGCGTCGCCGTATTCAAATTGACCGTCCCAACTGCGCGAGTGCCGGTTGTGAAGGTAACCGTATTCAATAATATCTCCTTCTGAGCGGTCGTAATGCCGCGCAGACTAAACAAGGTAAGAAAGTTAGCTATCGGCAGACGTTCGATGATTTCGTTCGCCAGAAATGCGTTCACTCCAGCCGTTCTGAGGGAACGGTACGAGACGGTTCTCGTATTCAAGTTGATCAAATTAGTTCCAGTCGGCGAGTAGAGCGGCGAACCGCTGTCAACCGTTAAGAGTGCTGCTATCGGCAGGACACTGCCCGATGTATCGGTGGATAGCGGTAAGATCGTCGACAATGTCGGCGACTGATAGATCGTCTGCGCAGTCCAATTGTTAATGAGCGTCAGTTCGTTGACTGTGGTCAACGGCCCCAGTTTTGCGTTGTAAGGAGTCGGGAGCCCATTATAAAACGAGTCCTTCGCACCGTCGGCCCTGGCGTTCTCTCCCGCCTGGATCCAGTCCAAAAAGCTGTCGACTTGATCCTGATCCAGAGGAAGCTGCTCCATCTGGGCGGATGTCGCTTTGTTAAGATTAATCAACGAGCTTGCCGCGACGACCTGCTCTCTGAATGAACTGCCGTCGGGGAAGTCGAATTCTTCGGCGCCGGCAGAGCCGAGCTGTGCCCAATGATCGTTGATGGTTACCAAACCCGCATTCGTTGTCGAAATCACTGCAAGCGCTTGCTGAACCGCCGCATCGGCGCAGGCCTCGGCACGTATTTGGCGCAGACCGCTTTGCACCTGATCCATGCGAACTGTTTGATCGCTAACTAAAATAGCCATTAGAGCGAGCAAACCGGCCACGGCGATCAAGGCCTCTATGAGAATGTAACCTCGATTGCTGCTTCTCACGTGATGCCCGCCGAACTCACCGGGTCGTCAGCATTGCAGTCGCTGGATAGGACGATCACGACAAACACATGCGGCGTGTCATTTAAATCGCTTGTAAGACGGTAGGACACTTGAACTGCCTGAGGAAGCCGGCGGGTTCCAGTGGTCGTATCCCATTCCGAATCCCATTCGGTACCGTCCCAAAACTGAAAGCCCATCTGCGTAACATCCGGGTCCAGGAGAGTTTCGTAGCCGCCCTGTGTCGGGTCGGTGTCGCTTGGATGCTCGATCCTCTCGAAGAGTCCGGATTGTCCCGACGGCGGCGAACCAACGGCGTTTATTCCGAAAGACATCTCTGTGAGCCCGCCGACGGGTCCGTAGTTCGACTGCTGATCGAGATAAGTGTCGGTGCTGTCGAGAGACCTGATCGGTACTCCCGGATAGGTCGAAGAAATGGTCAGGCGATCGCAGCCGAGATCGCTTCCGCCGGCATCATTGGTCCCGCGGAAGAAGCAAGTTTGATCAGTCGCCGAAGATGAAAGCATGGCGCCTTCGATCGCCTCGGTCAGTTCATGTTCCATCGCTCCGGTCTGGTCGTGCACGGTTTCGCGCTGCTGGTTGGACTCTTGCAGCTTCATTGCATCCGAAAACGCAAACGCGATGGCCCCAGCGAGAACGACAGCCATCGACATGGAAATCAGTAGCTCCAGCAGCGTAAAGCCGGCGCTCTTCTCGCTTGAACGATTGTTTGTCGTAATCAGTCTCATTGCGTTACAGTTTGCGACGTCGCCGGATTGCCGGTGGCTGCGGTTGCTCCGACGGCCGGAATGACGTACATTAGAGTCGTGATCGACTGCGAACTCTTGTCGCGCGTCGCGGTCACGGTCACCTGATCGAGGTTAGTCGTACTGGTCGATTCGACATCTGCAGTCCATGTGATGTCTGGATAAGCGCGATCGGAGAAGTCTCCGGTAGCCGCCGTCGAACTCGGGTCTTGCAGGAGGCGGATATCGTTCAGCTTTTCATTGGCAAGTCGCTGCAGTAGGACCGCATCCTGTGCATTTGCCTGCGCCCTGGTCAGGGAACTGATCGCCCCGAGCACTCCGACGACGGAGATCGAAACAATAACAGCCGTGACCAAGACCTCGACGAGCGTAAAACCCGCTGTCCGGCGTTTCAACTTGTTGACCGCTGCTGCAGCTCCCCTGCTGTCCACTGGTCCTGACTTTCATCTGGTAACGGGCCGGTCTGCCATATGGCATCACCGGACGCCGGGATAATTAACGAGCGTTTTTCCGAGTCGATGACGACTTCCAGCCCGCCTGTATCTGAAGTGCCATCCGGATAGGCTGTCCAATCCCAGGATGACGGGTCGACGCTGGTGTAGTTCTTTTGACTTTGATCGACGGTCACCGCATCGCCAAGATCGATCGTTTGCAGTTGATTAACCTCGCCGTTCGCCTCCAGCTCTTCCTCGATAACCGAAGAACCGTCAAACCTCAGTTGAACCGGATTCTGGTCCTTCACTGCATCGGTTCTGGCCATCGCCGGCAGTCGAGCAATCGTCGCTTCGGTAGACTTTAGCTGCTCCGAGTCGAGAACGCTGACGACATTCGGTATGACTGCGGCTGCGATGAGCAGGAGAATGGCCACGATCACGGTCATCTCCATGAGCGTAAACCCGGCGCCACGGTTCCGCTTACGTGGGGTCGTCACTGGTAATATCTGTGTTAATCCCCGTCCCGCCGGGCGCACCGTCCGCACCGTACGACGAGATCAGGAATTCCTGTCCATTCGGTCCGGGCGACTGATACTGATAAGGATTGCCCCATGGATCGTTCGGGATGGTTGACTTGTCCGTGTACGGCCCCTTCCAGTGAGGTGCATCCGAAGGCTGTACGACCAGCGCCTGCAGCCCTTCTTCCGTTGTCGGATACTTATCGTTATCGAGGCGGTAGTTCTGAAGGCAGGATTTTAAAGTTGCAATGTCGCTCTTTGCGGTCGCTACCTTGGCTTCATCGACATGGGCGACGAGCTTCGGAATGATTAACGCTGCGAGCAAAGAAAGTATAAGGATGACGACCAGCATTTCGATCAGGGTGAACGCACGCTGCAGAGTTTTATGTGTTTGATTTTTCATGTTATTTGACGAGATTTTGTGCTTGATAGATTGGCAGTAGAACTGAGACTACAACGAAGCCGACTACGGTACCCATAAAGAGAACGATTACCGGTTCGACGAGCGAGATGAGTCGACGCATGCCGGTGTCGACTTCGAAATCCAGGCTGTCGGCTACGCGACTGAGCATCTTCGGAAGGTCGCCGGTCTCTTCGCCGACAGCGATCATGTTGGTCAAAACAGGGGGAAAACCGCCGGCTTCTTCCATGGCATCGGCGATCGGGCGCCCAGCCCGGACCTCCTCTTCGACCAGTCGCGCGCTTTTCAGAAAGACCTGATTGTTCGCGGACATGCCGGCGATCTCCAGCGCTTCAAGGATAGGGACACCGCCGTAAATAAGAGTACCGAGAACGCGGGCGAAGCGCGAGATCGTCGCTTTCGTCACTACCGGTCCGACCAGCGGCGCATTAAGAAGAAAGCGATCGCGAGCTTCGGCGCCGGACGGCGTTCGGAACCAGGCATTGGCGCCGCCGATTATGACGACAAGGGAAATTAAGATCACCAGCCAATTCTGAGTCATGAAGTTGGACGTATTCATCAGAATGACTGTTGTAATGGGCAGATCGTTGCCCATATCCTTGAAAACGCCGGACATACGCGGAAGGACAAACGTCATCAAAAACGTAATGACTCCCAGGGCGACAGTCGCGAGTAGTGTCGGATAGACAAGCGCACTGGTGATCTGGCCGCGTCGCGTTACATCCTTTTCCTGGTAGTCGGCAAGCCTTCCGGCTACTTCGCCGAACTGGCCGCTGGCTTCTCCTGCGCGCAATGTCTGCGTAAAGACACTATTGAAGTACTTCGGGTATTTTCCAAGCGCCTGACTGACCGGAAGACCGGAGCTGACATCGATGAGAGCATCTTCGCAGATTCGCTTGAGCACTCCGCTCTCCGACTGCTGGGCAACGACTTTGAGTACGCGGTCCAGGGGAAGCCCTGCCAGGGCCAGATCTGCGATGCGGCGCGTAAAGAGCGCGAGATCCTGGGCAGTCGGCTGCTTGGTGTTTGCCCCAATCGGCTCTGCGGTCTGATGACCGCCTGCGGCCGAAGCGTTGATCTCCAGGACGAATCGTCCATCGGCGGCCAGTCGGGCGATCGCCGCATCGCTGCTCTCTGCATCGACAACACCTGACCGTCTCGCCCCAGCCGCATCCAGCGCGGTGTAGGCAAAAGTCTGCTGGGCCATGCTAGATGGATTCCCTTGCGCAGACCCGCATCACTTCTTCCGGGGTGGTCTTCCCCTGGAGCACCGACATTTTGCCGTCGCCTAGCAGAGTCCGCATTCCTTGATGCTCGACCGCTTCGTCCTTGATATCGGTGGAGGATTTCCGGTCGACAGTCATCCTCCGCACGGTATCGTCGACAATCAGCAGTTCATACAGCCCGACTCGTCCACGATAACCGGAGCGGGAGCACTTGTCGCATCCGCGTCCACGGCGAAACGGTGTCTCGCCGATCCAGTCGGCCGGTGTTATGCCGATGGCTTCGAGCGATTCTGGATCGGGATCGTACGGTTCAGCGCAGACCGAACAAACACGCCGCACCAGTCGCTGCGCAACTGCACCGATCAGCGACGAAGCGACGAGATAGGGTTCTACTCCCATGTCGAGCAGACGGGTCACGGCGCCCGGCGCATCGTTCGTGTGGAGAGTACTGAAGACAAGGTGACCGGTCAGAGCGGCTTGAATGGCAATCTCGGCTGTTTCATGGTCTCGGATTTCACCGACCATGATCACATCGGGGTCCTGGCGAACAATGCTGCGCAGGCCGTTCGCGAAAGTCAGGCCGATCTGCGGACGAACCTGGATCTGGCCAATGCCGGAGACCTGGTATTCGACCGGATCTTCGATTGTCAAAATATTAGTGGTCGGCGACCAGATCTCCTGAAGTGCGGCATAGAGGGAGGTCGACTTACCTGAGCCGGTCGGCCCGGTGGCGAGAATGACGCCGTGGGGCATCTTGATGAGGCGCCGAAAGCGCTCCAGCGTGTCCGAGCGCATCCCGAGGTCTTCGAGGCCGAGCATGGCCGTACCCTTATCAAGAATACGCATAACTGTGCGCTCGCCGAAGACAGTCGGGATGATGCTGACGCGAACATCGACGTTCCGTCCGGCAATCACGATCCGTATTCGTCCATCCTGCGGCAGGCGGCGTTCGGCAATGTTCATCTCTCCGAGGATTTTTAAACGAGAAACGACGGCGGCATGCATTCGTTTGGGCGGGCTCATGACATCGCGCAGCATACCGTCGACCCGGTAACGGATTTTGGTTTGCCGCTCGTAGGGCTCGATATGAATGTCGCTCGCGCCGTCTCTCACGGCCTGTGCGAAGATCAGGTTGACCATCTGCACAACGGCGGTCTCTCCTGCCATTTTTTGCAGGTCGGCCAGGTCCGTGGTATCGTCAACAGCGAGGCCGCTGTCGTCACCTTGGCCGGGCAGACCGGCAAGGATCTTCTCGAGAAATATCTCTTCAATTTTCTCCCGTATCTGGGCCGCCGGAGCCAGCACAGCTTTTGTTGGCATCTGCAGCAAGGTGCCAAGGTCATCGACAGCGGACAAGGATTCCGGTGCGCCGATCGCGGCCACCAGAACGCCGTCTCTGATTTCGATCGGGAGAACCTGGAATTTCAGTGCGAAGTCGCCCGGCGCGAGATCAAGCGCTTCCTGGGTCGGACGAACTTCTTCCAAATCGATCCATTCGAACCCGTCGCGAATGCCGTTTTGTTCAATTTCGGTGTGATTGGAGATAATCATTCAAATTGCTCAGTCGTTGTCTGGACGACAAAAATAATACAATGTTCAGTTTAGCTGTTCTACATGAAATTTAGATTAACACCCTTGGCGCTCCGTCACGAGGGATACCGAGGATACTGCCCAACAAATACTGCGGATTTTGAATCCATGTTCCAATAGTATAATCAACGTTATCAGCCCGCAGTTCGGACCCGTAGTTTCTCGCTATGAAATACCAACAACTTTACCTGGGAATACTCATCGGCATCCTGCTTTCCTACGCCGGGATGCGTGTCATCCACCATATCAAGAGAGCGGGCGGTATCCAGGCGGCGGTGTCGAGCTTGGGGCAGCCGGCTCAGGCCGATACACAGGACAAGCCGCAGAACGAGATGTCCTTTTCCACATTCAAGCTGGGTGAAGAGGCTAAACTTGGACAGGTAACGTTCAACTACGATTTTGTACCCGAAAACAGCAGCCACAATGCAGTGATGCAGATGTTCCTGCATGTCGGGGGCGCTTGGGAGAAGTTCACTCCGACCGATGCCAACGGGACGATCGTCTTGAAGCTTTTTCAAGGACTGGACAATGCCGGTGCATTCGTCATCGACCTGCCAAAAGGTTATTATAACGAATATCGCATCATTCTCTTCGACGCTCCCGACGGACAAAACGCTGATTTCAACCATGTCCTCTGGGATTCGAGCCTTGAGAAGAAGATGCCGCTGCCGGCGCTGAATTTAACAGTTACCAGCAGTGTAGCGCCGGTCAACTCGCCAACATTGGCTTATCCGCCCAATCCGCTGGAGCAGGTTCAAGGCAACGGCCTGACAACAGTCACATTGCCGGTGCTGGTGAAGTATCCGGTGGACTATAACGTTGAAAATGGCGGGTTCTGGGTCATGGCCAAGGGGGATGCCGGTTTCTCGCAGGTATGGGCCGACCAAAAAGATGCGACTCAGAGCAGCGATGTGCAAAACCCTTACTACGAAATCTCGACGAACCTCACATTAAAAGACCTGAAGGCAGGGGTTTGGAATGCGCAGATCGGGCTCTTCAAGCAGTCATTCGGCGACCCGCTGGTGTGGGACTATCCCGGCGCTTACTTTGAAGTGGGAGGCGACTCCTGGGAGGTCAGGGCTCCGATAAATCGAATTCCACCGCGCCTCAAGGTGGAGAATGACCATTTTGAGCTGTTGGACGGGACTCCATACAATTTCTACCGCAATAACCCGTCGGGAAAGAACGCTGTCCAGTTCGTCCGCGGCGGCAACTACGGCAATGCAATCTCCTGGAGCATGCGCCCCAAGTTCAACACAGCCGGCTTCTTCACTCTGCTCGGCGGCGTCGGCTGCCACTATGTTCGCTTCAACTACAATCCTGACCAGTATCTGCAGGAACGTGTTTATCGTGACACGGTGGACCAGGTCATACAGAATATCTGGACAGCCGGACTCTACCCGGTTATCGCACCGCAGGATTTGCCGGCGGGAAATACGCTGGACGAGCGGGTGAACAGCGGCGACAGACTGATGGCAATGATCGCGACAAAGTATGCCGGCAAGAGCGTCTGGATCGAAGAGTGCAACGAGCCGCAGGAGTTTACGACCTGGGCCGCGTGGAAGCCGGTCGCTGAGCGCTACCTCAAGACGATTCGAGCGATCGACCCGAATGCACTTGTGATCGTTCCACTGGAAAACTACAGCAAGGACAGCAAGGGAGCGGCAGCAAGCCCGATTACCGATGTACATGTCGACCTGTACGACGGTCATGCCTATGTCGACCCGGATCAAGTAGCTGCCGCGTTCGAGCCGGCGATCAAGGCAGGGCTGCCGTTGCTGATCGGCGAATACGGTTCGATCGATGCGTCTTACCTGCACAAAATGGACAGGTCGTTCCAGGCGATGTCACCACAGCCGCTAGCCGTAGCTCCATGGGCGTTTACCGTTAAAGGCGAGGACTCAATCCCGCTGATCGAGGACGGATCAACTGCGAACCTGATCTATACTCCCGCCGGAACGGTCATATCTCAGGACTTCAGTACCTGGGACGATGGTCAGAGGGTACAGTAGCCGCAGTACCCACCATGGCCATCGAGATAACCACCGCGAAGTTTGAACACCTTGAGGCGATTTCTCGGATCGCTTACGAAGGGTTTCGCGACGTTGCGGTGTCGCATGGCTTTCCTCCGGATTTTCCGGATGTCGATTCCGCAGTTCCTGTCTTCGACCTGCTGCTCCGGCGTAAGGACTACTACGGGGTGGTTGTACTGGTCGACGGCAAACCGGTCGGTTCTAACTTTATGATGAAGTCGGACGAGGTCGGGGCCATCGGCCCGCTAACGGTCGATCCGGCGTTTCAGGGCATCGGAATTGGACGGATGCTGATGACCACGATCATGACCCATGCGACGCAGCGCCGCTTTACCCAGCTTCGTCTCCTGCAGGACACCTACAATGTCGCCGCCCTTTCCCTTTACTGCTCTCTTGGCTTCGAGGTGCGCGATGCAGTGGCGCTGATCCATTCAGCGCCCGGTGCCGGTGCAGACACGACGATTCGCCCGAGCGTCTCCAAGGACCTTCCGGTGATGGACCGCCTTTCGAGACATCTGTACCGGGTCAGTCGGCACAACGAAATAGAGATTGAAAGCCAGTACGGTTATCCCACCTATGTCAGGAACAAGCAAGGACGGATCAGCGGCTATCTTATGCCCGGCCTTGCCGGCCACGGAGTCGCCGAAACAGAAGAAGACGCTATCGCTCTGCTCGAAGAAGCAGCAAGAATCGTCCCTCCCGTTTTCCGCAAATTCCTCTGCCCGATGCGTCAGTCGAAGCTTTTTCAGGAGTCGATCAAACGGGGGTGGAGGGTCGAAAAGCTGCTCACGTACATGACTTACGGCCCGTACGAATATCCAATCGGAGTCTGTACTCCGTCCGCGTGTTACTGACGGTTGCGAACAGTAAAAGTATAATCCTAGAAAAAGTAGATCGAGGTAAGCCTGATGTCCCTTCCACCTGCAGTTGACTACCGTTCGCAAGGACCAAGCCGTGGCGGCGGAAATAAGACGGTGCTGATTATTATCGTCGTCTTTGTCTTCGCGATCGCTATTACTGTCACAGGGGGAATCGCATTGTTTCGGTCAGCGACCCAATCGACTACTGGGGCAACCACTGCCGCGAACACCTTCCTGACCTATATCCAACATGACGACTATTCGGATGCTTATTCGCTGCTGCAGCCCGATGCGCAGGGTCAGACAAAACTGTCGACGATGCAGGACCTTGTCGGCGTAGCAGAGAAAAGCCACGGTCAACTTATTTCATGGGGGCAGCCCTCCTGGTATGTCCAGTACTACAACGGGATTAGTTATGTGCAGCTTCGCTACCCGCTGAGTTATGCCAATGAGCAGAGCCAGGCGACGATCACGATGCAGCATATGAGCGACAACAGCTACAAGGTATACAACTTCAACTTTCAGTTTTAACCGTCACGAGCCAGTCTACTGTCTTTACCAAACCCTTTTCCAGAACGAGCCGAGAGCATCTGCGGCGGAGTGGGTCAAACCGCCCAGGATCAGACCTACGACCGCGGCGATGACCACCGCTGGATGCTGGACTATCCAGCCTGATACCGACATTCTGGCATGCTGCAGAATTCCCATTCGATCTTCGACGAGAAAATACTTATTGATTACCAACGCAGCGCAGCGGGCGGAGATCCAGACTGCTGCTGCGAAGTACGCTACGCGAAGCAGCGGGCCAATGACCGGGCCGTGGGACAGACACGAGCGGTGCGGAACAAACGTCCGATAGGGCCACCAGAGAAACTTGAAAAGCCCCCACCGCTTGTAGCACAGTGAGTCCGTGTCGAGATCGTCACTCAGCCAGAATCCGCTGAAAAGATAAGCGCCTACTCCGCATAGGTAGTTGACAACATTGTGCTGCGGCGAGACAACCAGCCAGACTGGAAGCGACGCGGCGGCAGTGACGAATGTGAGGCGGTCGTGAGTTTTGCCGCTTGGCATCAGATGCGGCCGAATTTCCGGTCGAGATCGCTGTTCGAGAGCTCGATGATAATCGGGCGGCCATGGGGACAGGTGTAGGGGTTGTCGCAGAGCAGCAAATCGGCGATAAGGGCGCGCATCTCCTGCAGTGAAAGTGGATCGCCGGCCTTTACGGCCATTTTGCAAGAGGCGGTGATCAGGACTTCTTCGGCAGGAACGAGCAGTTTGCGTGAAACTGTCGCCTCGACCATTTCATCGATGATCGACCGGACGACGGCAAGAGAATTTGTTCGCTGCGCAATCGCGGCGGGCATCGACCTGATGACGAACGATTCGCCGCCGAAGGACTCAATTTCAAGCCCGGCTCTTTTCAGCTCATCGAGCCGCGCAGAGACGATCAACGCTTCACGTTTTCCCAGATCGAGCGTGAGCGGGACGACGAGATGCTGCACCGGGATCGTCCCTCCTCGGCCTGAAAGGAGTCGTTCGTAGAGGATGCGCTCGTGGGCGATATGCTGATCGATCAGCACCAGCGAGTCCTGCGTCTGGCCGACGATATACATATTTCGGGTCTGCGCGAGAACCTGCAGTGATTCCAGTTTATTTCTATGCGGAACCCGAGTGTATTCAGGTTCGGTTTTTGGGTGCGACGGTTCGTATTCGCGGGCCGGCTGCTTACCGATTATCGAGGGCGGCGAGTCATCGAACGGATCGTAATAAGGCGGTCTTTGGTTGAGAGCTGCCAGCGCTGAATCATAGCGCGTGTAGGTCTGAACTGCGGATACAGTCGCGGGCTCTTGCGGGCGGACCGGGTGGAGCGGCGCCACGTAGAGCAGGCTCTCCTGCGGGTCGGCAACGACTCCCATTGGCGCG
>PLAD01000395.1 GCA_003134215.1 Armatimonadota bacterium | reverse complement strand
GTGATGAGTAAGAAATGGCCGAGCCGCTGCGCCGCCGGCGACGGCCTGAAGCACCGGAGTTTCGACTTCAAGGTAACCGTCACTGTCAAGGAAGTTTCGTATGGCCTTAACAATTTTGCTGCGTGCGATCAATGTATCGCGTGAGCTTTTGTTGACTACCAGGTCGACATAGCGCTGCCGGTAGCGCAGTTCGGTGTCTTTGAGTGCGCCGCTGTGGCGCTCTTCTCCTTCATCGCTCTCATACTCCTTGCCGAGCGGTAGGGAACGCAGGCCCTTGGCCAGAACCGCGAGGGACTGTGCGTGAACACTCATCTCGCCCATCTTGGTACGGAAGACAAATCCAGCGATGCCGACGAAATCTCCCAAATCGACACGGTGCTTGACGTCGTCGTAGATGTCCTCTCCGATTTCATCGCGCCGCACATAGACCTGGATCCGCCCGCTGCCATCGGTGACATCCAGAAACGCGGCCTTACCCATGATCCGTTTGTTGGTGACACGGCCGGCGATCGAGACGGGCTGCTGATCAAGCTCGTCAAATTTTTCGGTAATTTCGCTGCACGTTCTGGTGCGTTCGAACCGTTCTACCGCGAACGGGTCTCTTCCTGATTCGCGAAGCTGCTCCAGCTTCGCCAGACGAAGCGGGTCGATACCTTCGACGATCTGAATCTCTTCTGACACGGTCACACTCCTTCAATAATTCTATGACGGGCTGCTCGCTTAAACTTTGAAGCGGATATTGAGAATATCGCCGTCTTTGACAATATACTCTTTGCCTTCAAGGCGAAGCTTGTTAGCCGATTTTGCCGCGTCCCAGGTTTTCGCGGCAATGAGATCGTCGAATGCAAGAACCTCCGCACGGATGAAGCCGCGTGCGAGGTCGGAATGGATTCGTCCCGCTGAGGTCAGCGCGGTGGCGCCCTGCGGGATTGTCCACGCCCGTACTTCGTCCTCACCGACGGTAAAGAAGGACTGGACCCCAAGCGCCCGATATGCTGCGCGGATCAGCCGATCACGCGCGGGTTCTTCAATCCCAAGAGCGTCAAGATACTCTCGTTGCTCGTCTTCCGGCAATCCTGCGACTTCCTGCTCGACACTGGCGCACAAAGCGATCACCTCGGTGCCGTCAGACTCAGCTTGTTCTTTCAGCGCTGCGAGCAGCGGTAAGTCGGCACTGTCGGCGATGTCTTTTTCCGCGATGTTCACCACGATGATGACGGGTTTGAGCGTGAGAAAGTCGAAGTTTTTGATGATTCGCTTTTCGTCCTCGTTCATTTCGATCAGGCGCAGCGGCTTAAACTCATCGAGTGTTTCTTTGAGCCGAAGAAGTACTTCCTGCTCCAAAACTTCGGGGACGACTGTGCTTTGCTTACGTGTTGCGAGCTGCTTTTTAATACGCTCCAGCCGATTCTCGATAACCTGGAGGTCGGCGAGAAGAAGCTCTTCGGAGATTGCGTTCGCCTCTTTCAGAGGATTTGGGGCATCAGGGAGTGAAACGCTTTCGTATCCGCGGACCACCTGTACAATGGCATCGACGGATCGGATACCGACGAAAAAATCGCTGCCAAACTTTTGTCCGTGCCCCGAAGCAGATTGGCCGACCTGCGCGGCACCGTCGAGCACTTCTATCGTCGCCGGAGAGCGCTTTTTAGGATGAAACAGATCGATTGCAAAGGTGTACCGGGGGTCGGGTACCGGGACGACTCCGATCAGCGCCGAGCTGCCGCCGCCGAGCGGGCTGCCTTCACCACGTGTGAGAGCATAAAATAACGAGGTCTTGCCGGAATTCGGCAGACCAATGAGACCGACTTTCAAAAAAATCTCCTTCGGTGGAAATGTCTATCGCGGGCTAAGCCGGGTTGGACAAATTCATAATTCGCTAATGCGATAGTACGACGATGAACGCGGTGGTAACTGCCCAAAGGACGATGTTGATAAGCATCGGCTTGTCTTTGAGGAGCACTTCATCGGGTGATTCCCCCACCCCGCGTCGATGCACAAGATAAAGATACCTGAAGATCCCGTAGAGTACGAAAGGAATCGTCGCCATCAGATAATGGTGCTTGAGCGCCGAGTCGGATTGGATGGTGTAGAGGGCGTACGACATGAGGAGAGCTGAGGTGACGATTGTGCTCATCTGGTCGAGCATCTCAGTGGAATATTCGTTCAATATGCGCCGTCCGCCCTGGCGTCCTTTTTGTACAGCGAGGAGCTGGCTCTGTCGCTTTTCGATTCCTAAGAAGAGTGCAAGAAGCAACGTGCAGAGCACCAGCCACGCACTGATACCGACATTGATCGCCCAGGCGCCTGCAATAGCGCGCAGGACGAAGCCGGACGCCAGGATCAGGAGGTCGATAATGACGACTTGTTTTAGCCAGAAACTGTACGAGAGTGTCAGAAAGAAGTAAACTGCTGCGGCTATTTCAAAACGTCCACCAAGAGTTGTCGATGCTGCTGCGGCGATTACCGTAATGATGACGGCGGCCGTGATTGCCGCTGGAATAGGAAGATCACCGCTGGCGATGGGGCGGAATCGTTTCTTAGGATGGAGGCGGTCGCTATCGACGTCCGCAATATCGTTGATGATATAGGTGGCGCCTGAAAGGAGACAGAAGACGCCGAAGCCCAGGGCAGCGAGTGACAGACTGTGAAGTACCTGAGTCTTATCCAGTGTAAAGAGAAAGCCGGCGAAGAGCAGGAGGTTTTTAGTCCACTGTTTCGGCCTGATCGCGGCGATTAAAGCTAAAGGAAGGCTGCGTCTTCTTTCGCCCTTCGGGCTTTCGCTTTCTATTTGTTCATCTTGTTCTTGGTTGGCCACTGCCATCTGCGTTATTCCTCAACGTGAACAGTTGTTGTGACTGTAGCGGGCGCTTTGATGCCGTCGACGTCCGATACAACTAAGGTGACAGTATAGGCTCCGGCCGCCGCATAAGTGTGCGTCGCGCGCGGTCCTTCTGATTGTGGTACGAAGGCGTCTTTGGTGTCGAAATCCCATTGGAAGTAGAGCATGCTTGCGCCGCCCTCCGCTTGAGCTTTGAAGAGTGCGGGTTCATTCACCGAAATGTCTTTTTCTCCGCCGGCGTTGGCGACGATTGGACTGGAATCGGTAACGAGACGTATACGGCCGACATTAACAAGCGTCGGCGAGTCGGTTGTGACAATGAGCGATGTGAGCTGGGGATTGGTCGCTCCCGGTGCGAGAACGAGCTTTGAGAGCGGGAGACTGATGTTGAACCAGTCGGTGGGCTCGTCCGGCGTCGGCAGTATTAGGACCGTGTCTGTAGAGGTACCGTCGGCAAATGTCAGGATCAAGTGAACTGACGATGCAGGCAAGGG
>PLAD01000203.1 GCA_003134215.1 Armatimonadota bacterium | reverse complement strand
TATGCACGGATTAATTGGCACGCAGTGGTTCTTCCTCCTCCATGCACCTGCCACATATGAAACGACCGGCGTCTCGTTCCTCGCATACTGGCTCTTCCAGTTTGCATTCGCCGACACCTGCTCGACAGTAACGTCGGGTGCGATGATCGGGCGTACGGCGTGGATCGGCGACCTCCTCTATAGCGTTGGTGTTTCCGGTTTCATCTACCCGATAATCGGCCACTGGGCCTGGGGTCCGGACGGCTGTCTTGCAACTAGGGGATCCGCGGGCAACTTCCTTCCGTGGATGGGCATGGGCTTCCATGACTTCGCCGGTTCCACTGTTGTGCACACAATCGGCGGTACTGTTGCCCTTGCCGGCGCGATTGTACTCGGCCCTCGCCTTGGACGAACCTTCAAGAGAGACGGCGGCGGACCAATGCTTCCGCATGACCTTGTGATGGCGACTGCCGGCGGCTTGATCCTCTGGTTCGGCTGGTACGGTTTCAACCCGGGAAGCACACTTTCCGCGATGGACTTCAATGGCTGTGGACGTGTTGCAGCCAATACTACACTTGCGGCGTGCGCCGGCGGCCTTTCCGCAATGTTCTACGGTTATCCGCAGACCAAGAAGTGGGACCTTGGCTTTACAGTAAACGGCTTTCTTGCCGGACTTGTCGCCATCACCTGCCCCTGCTACTGGGTTAGCCCGGGCGGCGCGATCGTCCTCGGTCTTGTCGCCGGCGTAATTGCCGTCGCTGGAGTTAATCTATTGGAATGGCTGCGCATCGACGATCCTATCGGCGCTGTCCCTGTCCACATGATGGCGGGTATCTGGGGTACCCTGTCGCTCGGGCTCTTCGCCTGCGGCCACTATGCCGGCTCAACCCCGACCGGTCCTGACACCGCACCCGGCGATATGCTGACCGGACTCTTCTACGGCGGCGGTATCACCGTCCTGCGAGCGCAGTTCGTCGGTAACTTTATCATGACAACCTCGACATTCGTAGTTGCTTACGCGATGTTCTGGATATTAAACAAGTTCCGCGTTCTTCGCCTCTCCCACCACGGAGAAGTCGAAGGTATGGACCTGCACGAGCATGGCGTTCCCGCTTACCCGGAATATGCGCTCATCCCTTCGGCAGTTCCTGCAGGCGCTCCGGGCCACTTTGCAGCGGCCCCGCTCTCCTCGAGAGAGGATGTTCCGGTTGGCTCCGGCTTGAAGTAAGCGTCGAACTCATTCGGTGTTTCAACACTGAAAAGTCCTGCCCTCCGCACCAACTAATTCAGGTCGGAGGGCATTTTTGGAGAAACTCTTTATGGTAAAAGTAGAAGCGATCATTCGACCGAACGTTCTGGATGCAGTAAAAGCATCGTTGGATGAGATTGGGGTTCACGGTCTGACTGTACACGAAGTACGCGGCGCCGGTAAACAAAAAGGCTATACTCAGCACTATCGCGGCGCGGAGTACGCCGTAAACCTCCTTCCGAAGATCAAGCTTGAAGTTGTGGTTTCTAACTCTGCGGTAGACGAAGTTGTCGAAGCAATCGTATCCAGCGCAAAGACTGGTGAGATCGGCGACGGTAAGATCTTCCTCAGTAAAATAGACGAAGCCATCCGCATACGAACCGACGAACGAGACGACTCTGCACTTTAAATTTTCCTCCCTAAAGCAAAACGACACTCCTCCTGATCGTGCTTGCCTCGTCCAGAAAAGCCTCCGTCCCTTAGCCGGGAACGGAGGCTTTTTGAGTTATGGGCGCCTGGTTTCTTCCGTCTTTATGAATTCTTTATAACCTGTATTCGATTCTTTACGGTTATGTTAGCGTAATAACGGTAGCATCCTTACAAGCAGCAAACCCGACAGCTTAGCCGGGTGAGCTTGAAGGGTGAGCCTTGTCCTCCAACGAGGGAAGGGCCCGAGCAGATGGTCGGCGGAAACACATCGGAGTTGCCATATCAGACTCATCGGCTTTGTCCCACCGGTGTCGATATATTAGTGCAGTTCCGATTGCAAGGGGGCTCACCCGTCTGAAATTCGAACAATTTGGAAAAGATCAGGATTAGGAAATTCTTTTATATAATTTCTGTTGCGGAAGGCGGAATATGTAGGTATGATAACTCCAGCCGGTTATACGGCTCATATGTCGGCACCCTTCGCAACTCGCCTTGAGGTGATGCGAAGTTTTTTTTGTTATTTCAAAGGAGAAATAAAAGTTGGTTAAGATAGAAGCGATAATCAGGCCGAATGTCCTTGACGCGGTCAAGGCATGCCTGGATGAAATTGGTGTTCATGGTCTCACTGTCTCTGAAGTACGGGGAGCCGGTAAGCAGAAGGGTTACACCCAGCATTATCGCGGCGCCGAGTACGCCGTGAACTTACTTCCGAAGATTAAGCTGGAAGTCGTTGTACCCGACAGCGCTGCTCAGGAGGTGGTCGATACGATCGTCGCCAGCGCGAAGACCGGCGAGATCGGTGATGGGAAGATCTTCCTCAGCAAAATCGATGAAGCCATCCGCATTCGAACTTTAGAGCGGGACGACGACGCGCTCTAAAGGTCCTCTAGTACGCTTTGCAGGGCCGGCACCAGCTGCTTTTTACGAGACACCATGGCGCCTAGCTCATACTCCCGATCCGCCACTCGCGGAAACGGCAGCTGTCCGAGCAGCGCGCTGTCGGCCTGGCAAAGCAAATGACTCTTCAGGGTGATGACATCGGTCACCATTAAGCAGATAAACGAAAGTTGTTCCCTCTCGAGTCTTTCGAGCAGCGCACCGAGCAAATCAGCGCGCCGGTCGGGTATCTCATTCAAATCGGTCACTTCGATCTGTGCGATACTGACCGTTCGGGACGCCATATCGTAATTTTTCCGGTCGGCATCAATAATGTCTGACGCGGGACGGTCGCTTAAGCCGGGCGAAGCATCGATCAAATCTCGCCCATATTTGTAAAGGTCTACTTCCGCATTGTCGGCGAGCCAAACTGCCGCAGCACGGTCTCGTGTCGTTGTTGTCGGGGACTTAAAGATCAGCGTGTCCGACAAAATCCCCGAGAGCATGACTCCAGCGATACTCTTCGGAACCGTATGTGGATTCCATAAGCAAGCCTCAGCAATTAACGTGCAGGTGCTGCCTACCGGTTCGACAATAAACGGTATTGGCGTTGCGGTCATGGCGTTGCCAAGGCGGTGATGGTCAATGACCGAGATAATCTCAGCTTCGTCGGCGCCCGCGACAGCCTGGGAAATTTCGTTGTGGTCTACCAGAACCAGTCGGGCGCGAGGCGGTGTCAGCACCTGCCGACGGGTCACAGTTCCAAAATACTTGCCTGCGCTGTTCGCGACTAAAAAGTCATCACCTTCGCTTCGCAGCAGTGCATTGCGATGGTCAAGCAGATGGTCGCGTGCTTGGTAGGTGGGCAGCGCTTCTATCAGATGGTCCCAGCTTGGAGGGTCGGAATCGGAAAGGTGCGACGCAAGATTTGCATAGGCGCGAGCCAATGCGGTCGGGCCCAAGCCTCCGAGCAGCGTGCCGTCTTCTTTTACCACCGGAACCACCCGTTCACCGTTCGCCAAACGCAAAAGCGCGTCTGTGAACGGAGATTTCGGATCTACCGGACTCTGGTGATGCGCGACATGACTGAAGGTTGGAGAGACGCTCGCCAGCAATCGAGGTGACTGCACGCTGAACTTTTCCAGGGCGAATCGAGATTGCGAACCAACCTGACCTGCACGTGCAGCAACGACATTCTCGTTCGTCGTCACCTGCATCAGCCACGCTTTACCAATTGCCGCCCCAATAGCGTCCATGTCCGGCCGTTGATGACCGATTACGTATGTCGTGTTGGGATCCCAAGGTTCATCCCGTTCTTGACCCACCAATTACTCACCTCCAGCAACAATCAACGATTGTACCCACCTCCTGTCGCCTCAAGCTGTTGTCGAGCGAACATCACTCGCCCGAAGCGTTCAGCTACAAAAACATAAAGGGGTATAATCGCCGCCCGTACCAATGTGGGATTGTTCCATACGGAGCGGGTCTGCTTCAATAGCGGCAGGATTATCGCGAGATGGTTGTACCTTCAGGCCTAAAAATCTCTAAAATTTATCAATAGGTCCCGAATTCTTTATCGAATCGGAGACTCCGGCGAATTTTTTGAAATTCTCATGGAATAGTCCGGCGAGGTGACCTGCTGCGAGGTCATAGGCGGATGCATCCGACCAGGTCGCTTTTGCGGAGAGAATGCTGCTAGGGACTCCGGGGCATTCCTCCGGGACAAGCAGTCCGAAGATGGAATCGGGTTTGTAGCGGCTAGTCTTCAGACTCCCGTTCAGAGCCGCCTCTACCAGCGCCCGGGTAACAGCAAGGTCCATACGCTTGCCGGTGCCATAGGCGCCGCCGCTCCAGCCGGTATTGACCAGATAGCAGTCCGATCCATGACCGTCCAGACGTTCGCCGAGCATCTCGGCATATTCAACCGGCGGCCGCGGCATGAACGGCGCTCCAAAGCAGGTTGAGAATGTCGCTTGAGGTGTCGTTATTCCACGTTCGGTGCCGGCGAGCTTGGATGTGTAACCGCTCAGAAAGTGGTACATGGCCTGGTCTTTGGTAAGCTTGGCAATTGGAGGCAGTACACCAAAAGCATCCGCCGTAAGAAATATGACCGTCTTAGGATGTCCCCCGATACTCGGAACTATTGAATTCGGAATAAAGTTGAGCGGGTAGGCGGCTCGGGTGTTTTCGGTGAGAGCGCTGCTGTCGAAATCGATTTTTCTCGTTGTTGGGTCGAGGATGACGTTTTCCAGTACCGTCCCATAATGTATTGCCGACCAGATTTCCGGCTCGGTGGCGGGATTCAGATGAATTGCCTTGGCATAGCACCCGCCTTCAAAATTGAAAACTCCCTCGTCACTCCATCCGTGCTCGTCGTCACCGATCAAAGTTCTGGATGGGTCGGCGGATAAAGTTGTCTTTCCCGTTCCTGACAAGCCGAAGAAAAGCGCTGATGTACCGTCTTTCCCGATATTGGCGGAACAGTGCATCGGAAGGACATTGCGGTCAGGGAGTAGGAAATTGAGGACTGAAAATACTGACTTTTTGATTTCCCCAGCATACTGCGTGCCGCCGATCAGCACGATTTTTCTGGTGAAGTTCAATAGAATGAAAGTCTCCGATTTGGTCCCGTCGACCGCCGGGTCGGCCTTGTAGTCGGCTGCGTCGATTATGAGAAATTTGTTCGCCTCATCTTCGGGCGTTATCTGGTTCCGATGCAACAGAAGCGCCTGTGCAAAGGCATTGTGCCACGCTAATTCGGTGACGACGCTGATTGGAAGGCGAAACTGCTTACTCGCCCCGCCGTACCCGTCGAACGTGTAAGTCTTTCGTTTGCTGAGATATTCGGTAACCTTGTCCAGCAGCTGATCGAATTTCTGGCTGTCGAACGGCTGATTTGTCTTGCCCCAATCGACCTTGTCGTGTGTTATTGCGTCGTCGACGATAAACTTATCGCCGGGGGATCTTCCAGTATATTTACCTGTTTCAACCGCCAGTGCGCCATTGTCCGCGAGAAAAGCTTCCCCGGTTGCGAGCGCCTGCTCGACCAAAACGGAAAACGATAAGTTACGGTTAGTTTGTTTGTCAAGCACAGTTGTAATCATACGAGTGATTATCCATTTTTATTGAATTTAACATCTCATTGATTGTAGTCTAAGCAGGCTTAACGACATATCCGTCGTTTGACGGATATGTCGCTGTACGCCAAAATTCGGCAATGAAATTGCCCGTACTCACAACAAAATATGCGGTATACTAATTTATCACCACGAATTTTTAAACGCTTTAGGGCAGAAAATTCGTGACTGCACAGATAGCTTAAGTTCCGAAAATGCCCCAATTCGAGACACTGACACCAGCGCAGGTACTTGTCGAAAGAGCCCGTCCCGGGGTGAAGCTGGTAGACGTTCGCACGACGGAAGAGTATCTAGAGGAACACATTCCTGATTCACTCCACCTGCCGCTGCAGGACCTACCCTCTCTCGTACATGTCTCTCTTGCACCTGACGATGAAATTATTGTTTACTGTCAGCATGGTGTGCGTAGTAAACATGCGGCGCAGTTTTTGGTAACGCAAGGCTTTACAAACGTGTCGCACATGGCCGGTGGATTGGCGGTTTGGAACGGGCCGGTAGAACCGGAGTAAAGGATTTACATGACTGAACACAGCCCGCTTGATAACCTTATAATCTCCTTCGAAAGCAGAGCCCGACAGATTGCGCGAGAGCTGAACGAACACTACAAACACATCGCTTGTGAGCGCTATGTGACCCATTTCGTTCTGATGCACACAGAACACATTCAATGCTTGAAATCGGGCGACTTTACTTCGGCTTATGTCATTTTGAAAGCTATCGGACGACTGTCACAAAGGATCGAGCGGGAAGAGCACACGGCGCAAAACCGAATAGACCGCTCTGCACGCCGTCTAAAGCTACGCCCGGAGCGATTTCGTCGCGGGCCGATCGTCTGCTGCTATGTCACCGGAGACTTTCGTGAGTTCAGCCCGAAGTTCGACACCGATCTTTCCAAACTTATGATCTACGAACCGTCGATCCTTCGAGCGGTTGCCTGGAGCTGGTCGCGCAGCCAGCAGGATGCCGCCCTGGTCTATAACCGCCTTGCTGAAAACTGCGCAAAGAAGGTCGAAACCGACCTTGTTGTCGACTAGCTTTTCTTGGTCCTTCTATTTTTGGAATGCGCCGATCGTTGGCGGTCCCTTCGCCTGTACCGGGCTCCCCGCGAAATCCCGTCCTCCGTTATTCGCAATAGTCGCACCTGCAGCAATACAAGGCGAACCGGACTTCGGTCGAAAGTCTGCCGGTTGTCCTCCGGACGGGTTCGTCAGCAGCGGATCGGTGTCTAATACCCGCAAATCCTGCGGCTTTCCGTCGAAATTTCCCCAGTACAGATTGTTGTGAAAAGCTATATGAGTGAGTTTTCCAAATGAAAAGCTCGCATCACGAATACTGTCGAAGATATTGTTAGAAAATGTCGTGCCGTCGGCATAGCCGCCCCAGCTGTCACCGGCGACAATTTGATTTGCCGACCCGGGGGCAAGATAGAACGTGTTGTTGTAGATCCGGGTGTTGCTGCAGGGACCGGAGATGTGGAACGTATGCAATCCGTCGTCGACACTAACGTTATAGCGAACGATCGTGCCGGAGTTCCCGGCGCTGCTACTCGGAGCCACGCTGCCGTTGTCGCAGATCAGCATAAAGCCGCCGTCATTATTGTGGCTGTAGTTGTACTGAAAGAGGCTGTTACGGCAGTTCCAATCTGAATCGTAGCCCTCACCATCGTTTGTCCCCTTCATACCGCTCACTTCATTGAATTGGACAACAGTATTGTCACAGCTCCATGGCCAGATTCCAGCCGCGTAGTCTGCCGCGCGCATCCGTGCTCCATGCAGAATATTGTGCTCTACCAATGCGCCGTCACACGCGATGGGGACAATTCCATCGCCTCCAATGTTTTCCAGAATGTTGTTGCGGATAATAACGTGGAGGCTTGGATACCAGGCTGATCTGTTCCATGACCCGTACATCGTAATGCCGTCTCGATCAGTGTGATTCAATCGGCAGTTTTCTATCGTTAATCCATCGAATCGCGTGGGTATTTTATTTCCTGAGCACTGGCAGGAGATCCCAGATCCTCCTCCGTCATCTTTCACATCGCTTCCATCGACATCGTGGATATTTAGACTGTCGAGGGTTAAACCGGTCGCTGTCCCAAAGTTCGTTTCTCGAACTAAAACACCGGTGAGCCCAGGGGTCGGAGTTGGCGCTCGATTCGAGATATCCACATTTCTGATGGTAACGTTTGAGCAATTAGTCAGATACACTGTTGCTCGAACAGCTCCTGCTGCATTCATACGCGGCTTTGGACCATCGCCGTACGAGGTTACGACGATCGGTGCCGCCGCTGTACCGCTTCCGCCGGGTGAAAAGAAGCCATCCCAGGAACTGCCGCGGTGAAGAAGGATTTTGTCGCCGGGTGCAAATGTCCCTGAATTGATCCGATCAAGACTCGCCCAAGCGCTGCCAGCGGTCAGGCCGCTGTTGGCATCGTTCCCGTTAGCTGAGTCTACATAATAAGTCGACGCAGCCGGGGAAGTCCACGTGCGCACAATCTTTGGAAGCGGAGCCGAATGCGGTATCAACGTCGGATCGTCGACAACGCTCAAATCGCTGATAACAACCTTCCCTAGATATTCGATGCCAAAGACAAGTCGGTACGGATAGGCTGTGCGATTATAATATGTCAAGTCAAAATGACCATTCGCCGCCGCCGTGCTATCCCAGGTCTTGATGAATACGGTATCGTTATGATCGCTGTCTCGAACTAAAATATAAAATTTTGAACCGTTTGGGCAGCTCAAGGTGTTATAGCTGAACGAGATGCGATATGCCGTGTTCGGCGCAAGTAGATTGGGGTCGGAATGGTAGAATTCGTTCCACTGGGCGAGCGAAAGTCGAGAGTCGCCGGTGATAGTCTGACCTGGGTTGGTATTGACATCGGCCGCGCTCCTGCATGACATGTAAATTAATTCGCCAAGGCAGCCAACGAGAATGAGGGCGCCAAGAATCGTTTGTACTGATCTGCGAGTCATATGGAAACTATGATACGTTATTCATGAAAATTGTTCCTAACGCCGCGATTTCAATTGGCGGAACCGCGGGCGCCCCGGTTTGTCAAAGCGGAAGGCTTAGACTGATAGGCCGGATAAACTTGACAACTTGAGGGAATTCCTCTACAATGTGAAAAATATCACAATGTATTTTACGGCTTGGAAAGGCTGGTTAGTATGACGGTGCGACTTGTGGAAGGGGCGGGACTGACGGATGTCTATCAAAAAGTTCTGAGCGGCGAGCGACTGACTTACGATGACGGGCTCAAGCTTTACAAAACGCCTGATCTAAACGCTATAGGGTGGCTCGCGAACATCGTCCGAGAGCGGATGAACGGTTCGAAGACCTACTATGTCCGCAATCAGCATATCAACTACACTAACGTCTGCAACAAAGGGTGCAAGTTCTGCTCATTCTATGCGCAAAAGGGCGGACCCGATCCGTATACGATGTCTATAGACGACGTTCGTCGCCGTCTGCGTATGCATCTGGATATTCCCATCAAGGAAGTGCATATGGTTGCTGGAATTAACCCGAAGCTTCCGTACTCCTATTACCTTGATTTGCTCCGTGCAGTAAAGGAAGAGCGACCCGGCGTACACATCAAAGCGTTCACCTGTGTCGAAATCGCTGAAATTCATCGTCAGGCCGACAAGCCGCTCGATGAAGTGTTCGCCGATCTCCGTGAAGCCGGGCTTGACTCCCTTCCCGGAGGCGGAATCGAAATACTCTCAGATCGTGTCCACATGGAGCTCTTCGGTCGTAAGCTCTCGGGAGACCAGTGGATTGAAATCAGCAAGGGCGCGGCCAAGGCCGGTCTGACACAGTACGCAACCATGCTCTATGGCCACATTGAGACGGTCGAAGAGCGTGTCGAACATCTGGTCAAGATGCGTGCGCTGCAGGACGAGACCGGTCACTTTGTTACTTTTACCCCCCTTTCGTTCCATCCCGAAGGAACGCAACTCGCAGGCCTGCCGCACCCGACGGGCGATGGCGATCTCAGGGCGATTGCTGTTTCGCGACTGATGCTCGACAACTTCCAGCACGTAAAAACCTTTTGGATCATGAACTCGCCGCAAGTTTCCCAGGCGGCCCAGTGGTACGGAGCGGACGATCTCGATGGTACTATCAACGAGTACGAGATCACTTACAAGGACGGCGAAATTGGCAATAAGGCCCAGGTGCTGACCCGGCCGCAACTTGTGGAACTGATCACATCTGCCGGACGAACCCCGGTTGAGCGTGACAGCTTCTACAATGAAGTGGCAGCACCGGATGAACTCGCTGATCCAGTCAGAAAGCAAAGAGTAGAGCTGCCCCTCGCAGTGGTTTAGCATTGGTCGGCAGTCACGGAGGACTGCCTTCTTTTGGAGAATAAATTTTGTATCTGCCGCCTGCCACGGCCGCACAGGCGCGGACGGTCTTCGCTCTGCTCCATGTAACTTCGGCGATGGTTCGCCTGCAGCAAACCTACGACGAGATCTACTTCGGCTCGTTCTTTGGCCACCTGGTCGTCCGTTTTCTCTTTCTCTGGATCGGCTGGTCTGCCGCGTTCAGAGACAGTTCGAATTTTTTCGCAAAGAAGCTTCTCGCACTAAAACTTGTGGAAAAGACCGTAGCTTTCTGTGGTCTACTCCTGTCCGACCCACCTCTACGCAATTTGGCCAATGCCTTTCTGACCAGCAGGTTTGGTGGCTTGATTTTGCGGTTCGCGCGCCTCTGGCAGCCGCTGTTGATACGCTCCGCCTACGTTTACTATATACAGTACACGGTTCTCTTCACACTGCTGTGGCTGCCTCTGAGTTACTATTCTAGTTACATTTTGCCGCACCGCTACGGGCTTTCGCACGAGCCGATTAATTTATGGCTAATACAGTTAGCCGAAGATTCGGCAGTCGATATGCTGCTCAGCGGAGTGCTCTTTGCGGCTGTGGTCTGGGGCATCTTAATCTATCCTCGACGGTTTGCGTTCATATTCGCACTATGGTCGGCGCCGATCATTTTCCTCGGAATATTTTTTAATCCATTCTTCGACCGTCTCGACAATCACTTCACGCCGCTTCCGGCCTCCAGCGCGCTCTATGCTCCGCTGCACAGGCTTGCCGCAAATTCAGGCGTGCCGTCCGCCGAAATTCTGGTGGCCGACAAAAGCAAACAGACCAACGAGACAAATGCCTATGTAACAGGCCTTGGCAGCAGCGCACAGATCGTTCTTTGGGATACGCTTATAAAGACAATGCCGCCGGACGAAATCGTCGCAATCACTGGCCACGAACTGGGCCACTACGTGGAACACCATGTGATCATCGGCGGCGTGCTAGCCGCTTTGTCGATGTTCATTTTCCTGCCAATAGTCAAACTATTGGCCGAACTTCTTCTCGCTTGGTTTGGCCCGCGATTTAAGATAGCGAACCTTGCGGACCCGGCAGCGCTGCCGATCTTTGCGATATCTTTGAGTTTGCTCACATTCGTCCTCAGCCCTGTTACGAACGGCCTATCGCGCATGATCGAGCACCGTGCAGATTCCTTCGGCCTTGCGGCCACCGGAAACCGTCTTGCGATGGCCCACGCCTTGGTCGACCTCTCTAATGAAAACCTCTCCAACCCCTATCCTCCGCGCTGGGAAGTATTCTGGTTGGATGATCATCCACCCTTTGGAGAACGAATAAAATTTGCGCTCACCGGGCAACCCTTCAATGGCCCGCGGCCGTCGGTCAATCCTTAGTCCCCAAGGCGGTAACTGTCCGCGGGAATACCGTGTAGAAGCTACCGCCGCGTCGTTACTGAGTTGTGCAAAGTTCGGCCGCGATTGGGCGGTAGGTGTTGTCGGAGATTTGATCGGTTCTGACAAGATTGCCGCTGGAGTCGTAGCAGCGGCGGATCGTTAACACGCGCACTCCGGGGCGTCCGCGTATTTGCCAGCGTGACTTACGCAGGCCTTCGCCCGGCTGCGGTGGGGCGGTGGGGGCTCGGAATGTGTCAAGTACTCTGGTGTCGACTGTAATATGGTACGGCGGATTCTGCATCGCAGTAATGCCGCAGATCATGTAGGAGTTAATGACTCGCGCATGCAGTACCACGGGGAAGCTGTATGGGTTTCTAAAGCGCAGGTCGACGTTCTCGTAAGCCACTGCGGCATCTCTTCCGGCCGATACATAACCCGGCGCAAACGTATGCGAGTGGCGCTCGACGATTTGCATACCTGCGAGAAGTGCGGCGTTGTACACGGTGGTAGATGTTTGGCAAACTCCGCCCCCGAAATCGTCGACCAAAGTTCCGTTATAACTTACCGGCGCAAGCAAATATCCCTGCCTTGATGACCATTGACCCACCGCATTGTTGAACGAAAAGGTTTGGCCGGGCTCAACGACGCTGCCGTCGACTTGTAACGCTGCTCGGCGCGCATTGTACTGCTGATTTGGAGTCCGGCCACCGAGGCCGGTGGCATAGGCGGAAAGGCAGTGCTGCGAAAGTTGCTTCCCGCCGGTGACGCTTACCAGTGCGGCAAGCAGGACGGCCCCGGCAAAGAGTGCGCCGAACTTACTGACCATCAACCACCACCTTGCTCGCGCTCCCTTCAGCCGACACCGTTGGATCGACCATACTGGATAGACTGGTCGGCATGACATCGTATTCGCCCGCGCGGTTCGCAACTAAATGGTAGTCGATTTCGTTGCTCCCTGCTGTCAAGTCGTCAATAAAAAATACGATATCGTTATCTCGAACATCGGTGTAGTCCCACCAATTGTTCCAATTCTCTTCATACTCGCCGGAGACCTCGCCAATGCGGCATCCCGGCGGAACCGGCTCGTCGACGACGATTCTGGAGGCTGGACGCGCTGAGTCGATAATCAGGCGAACCAGTATACTGTCCCCGTTTTCGAAATCCCAATCCGGCTTCGGGACCGTATCCTCCCAGAAAAAGCTCCGGCGACTGGTGAGGCGCATATAGACGCGTTTAATGTGGAACCCGCCGCTGCCCACCCGAATTGGCTGGGGCGGATGCAGCAGCCGGCTGAACTCGGCAACGAAAAACGAGGGCGGTGGTTTGGGTGACGGGACCGCGATCATTTGGCTGAGCTTGACTGCATAGTACAGCCGGCCAGGTCCCGTTTTATCGATTTCAATGATGTTGCCTCCGGAGCGCAGGTTGGTTCCAGGAATTGTTATCACCGTATCGGGCGAGCCGATCGACGCGGAGTTGAATACGGTTCTTCCGGCTTGTCGGCCGTTCACTGAGACGTCGGCGATGTAACTTGGAGTAAGTTCGTGTTCATTCTGCAGATAGTTCGATAGGGCAAACACCGCGATCCCGGTCGCATCGGAGTCGCACCAGTGGTCGTCATCACGGTTCGAAACCAGCCAGCGCGCCGCCTGATCGATTCGCAAATCGCCTGGGTCGATCTCTTCCGCAGCCAGCATCGCCCACGCTGTTGTAGCGGCATCCGGAGAACTGTCGCCCGCATACTGAGCGCTGGTGTGATATTCCGCGGTCCAGTAGAGCATCGCGCCGGTCTGTCGGCTGACCGACCAGAGCTGCGCCATGAGCGCGTTTGCCTCTTCGAGAGCAGCCGGAGCACCGACTGCCTGTTCGGCAAGTGCGGCAGTCGCAACATCGATATACATCTCAGACCGAGGATTTGCCGCCCACCGGTTGACCAGATACTTCAGATTCCCCGTTGCCGACTTTTTAGCACCTTCTTTCGCCAGGACGAGGGCCGACAGAGCGATTGCGCTGACATCCGCCTCGCTGCTGCTCTTCAGTCGTTCGCGATTTGCCAGGGTTGCTGTCGCCTGA
>PLAD01000122.1 GCA_003134215.1 Armatimonadota bacterium | reverse complement strand
ACGGTGATAGCGACCGCATCGACCGATTGTTCCGCCGCTCTGGTCTCATGCGTGACAAATGGGACCGGCGATCCGGTGAAACAACCTACGGCGCGCTGACCATCCGAGTCGCTCTTAGTGATGGTTGACACCGCGCTCAATGATATTCTGCTTTCAAATGGCAGACGGCCAGATGGCCGGGGTACGGCATACTCATTCCGACAAAAAATGGGAAATATAGTAAGCTGGCGTTCGACCACTATAAGCAATTTGGGCAGATTGTTTGCGTTCATTGCGGCTTCGGCCTAATTCCAGTTTTAGAAGTGGCGCACTTGGACGGCGACCGCGCAAATACCAAAGTCGCAAACTTGGCCATCTTGTGCCCGAATTGTCATGATGCATGATAACGGCCTGATCTCCACCGATACAATCAGAGCCATGCGCGACGGCAAAAGGGAGGTCGATTGGGCGAAACGGATGAAAGACGCGGGGGGCGAAATCGGTTCAAGCGAGAAAGAACAATGCAATAAAAAAGAAATGGAGCGCGGCCGGAAAGAAGGCCGCTGAGAAACGAAAGAAGAATGCCGCGATGAACGTGGAAAGCACCGCTTAAGTCCAAGGGACAAAATTCCGAATCCGTATGCTAACCAAGTGTTTATGGGGTCCGGATAGCTTTCGCAAATGTCGTATCAGTTCAGTGCAATGGTTGCAGCTTGGAAATCGCGGATTACTAGCCTGTCGTCGTCGGTCGTTTTGTGGCTTGGTTCCGTCCCCACAACCCACTGGGCTCCAAGTTGGCTGGAGGTCTTGGAACAGCCTTTAGTGGCTACGTTTGGCAGCGTACTGTTGGGCGCTTTCGGGTTGTTTTTTCCTCCACTCATTTACTTCTGTGGTTTCGGCATAATACTTGGCATCCACAGGTCGAGGGTCCTGGATCATGCGCCCAGATTTAGGCAACTTGCGATTTATCTCTTTCTGGCTGTCTTTATCGGATGGGTTTTGCACTGGGGAATAGTGAGTGTTGAGTTGATAGCATCTCGGCAACAAGAGTCATGGATAGGTCAGCTTGCGAGTAAGATCAACCCTGCCAAGTCGGAGTGGACAAAGAGTCCGACCCCAGTTGCGCCCCTAGCGCCGCCCCAGCGTGTTCCTCCTCCCGCCAAAAAAGGAGATGAAGCAAATAAGCGTGAAACAAAGCCGACTTCAGGATCTGGATATAGAATGGAGCCTAAAGCAAACTTGTCGCTGCGGGCAGAAGGACTAAAGTTGTCGTCGGAAATATCACGCTTCGTGGACAGCCGCCGTGTTTCGTCTGGCCCCGACGCTAATCCACTAATGTTTTCTGTCGGAAACGGGCCCTCACCGGTTACCCCTGAATACATGAAAGAAACGGTCAAACTGTTCGCAGATAAGTATGAAGATCGAGTCGTTTCGATCCGAGATCGATTTTATCGCGTGGGCTTGATTGATATATGGTTAGACTCAATTAGTCGCAATTTAAGAGGAACGCATGGAAACGTGGATATGGCTCTTAGTTCTGTGTCCAACTCCCTACATCGGCTTTCCTTGCTAGCGAAGGACCCGACTCCATATGCTGGCGACTCAGACGAAGTTTTAGTTGTCAAGGCACGCGCAGAGCAGAAGAAGATGAGCGACTTGGCCGAAACAGCGTACCAGCAAGCCAGCCGGAGCCCAATATCCGCTAACGGAGTGAGATCTTTATTCGCTTATAACTTCCAACGATGCTGCTTAGAAAATGTCGAAGATATGCGCACGGAGATGCTAAAAAGGCTAGATGATCCATCTGCCTTTGACCCAGAAGAGTTGGACTTGTTCAACCAGCAGAATGGGTTTTCGCAAATGGAGAACGCTCCGAAGGCGTCCGTCTTAGGTACAGTGCTGACCTATTCTAAGAAGTTCGACTCTTTAATATTCAATTTTGCTAATCGACCCAAGAAAAAACCGTGAGATGCATTGGCTATCCGAAAGAGAGGTTTTGTTACTGCCCGATTCTCCATGTACGAAGATAAGCCTTGGCACTTGGTACAAGGCTGCAAGGTACGGACGGAGGTTTCGTCCAGATGTCACGAGTTTCGCCTACGGCAGAGTGTCGACTGTCGAGCAAACCGCAGGGAACCAGTTGCGGGACACTCGGGCAGCGGGCTCGAACATCAAAGCGCGGCGCACCGTCGCCGAAACGTATCCGGCAGTGTCACCGCGAATCGGCGCAGCGGACTTTCCGAAACCTCATTTGTTGCGACCATCGGCTTGTAGGTCTGACCTGACGCGCCGCAGTGGGGCATGCCAACCTATTCAAATGCTGCGTCCGTAATGGTTTGCTCTGATTTATTCAGCCTTGAAACCTCCATAACGGTATCATCGTACTCGGATATCCAAGCTTGCGTCGGCAGGAAAATTCGGGTCGGAGCGGTTTCAGCAGGCGCATAAACCGTAGGGAATGGCCAGACTTGAAGACTTAAAACGGGGCGCAACTGTCAAAGGGATATTGCCAGATTGCTTGGTGACGATCATTGACGTTCGCTGGTATGGCTCGGCTGCGATTGAACTGACTTACAAAGATCCGGCGGGGAAACCGGATGTAACCCTTCTCTACCGGGACCGCGAACCCAGTTTGGAAATCGGCGACGTTGGCCGGCCTTGGAGTTTCGACGGTGACGGCAATCTATTCCGGCTCGTTTCCGAAGCCAACCGGATCAGGCTAGCCCATCTTTTTGATCCCCTTCTCGCCATCCATACTTCGATGGTGGATCCGCTGCCACACCAGATCACCGCTGTTTATGGCGAAATGCTCACGCGCCAGCCATTACGCTTTCTTCTGGCCGACGATCCGGGTGCCGGAAAGACCATCATGGCCGGCCTCCTTATTAAAGAGTTGCTGATCCGCGGCGATCTTCATCGCTGCATGATTGTTTGCCCCGGCAATTTGAGCGAACAGTGGCAGGACGAACT
>PLAD01000283.1 GCA_003134215.1 Armatimonadota bacterium | reverse complement strand
AAGTTCGCGTTGCCGGCAAGGGCACCGGATGTTTCTGAGGTGTACGTGGCGTTGTTGACTGTGATCGATTGGGCGCTCAGAGCGGACGTCCATGTTCCTTCGGTAATCAAGGATGTTGCGGCCGATGCCGCGGCGACTGTCGCTGTGCCGGTGCTTGTCGTTCCGTTCGAAGTGGCCGAGCCGTTCAACAGGTTGAGGTTGTTGAACTGTGTGGTTGATGAAATATTGTTGATCGACTGAATCGCAGAAGTGATCTGCGCCTGATCAGCGGCGAGTTCTGTCGAGTTGTTCGTACCGGTCTGGGAAGCAGAAACCGCAAGTTGACGCATTGAGACAAGCAGCGTCTGAACCTGATTAAGGGCGCCTTCGGCCGTCTGCGTCAGGTTGATCGCGGTATTGGAGTTTGCAGTGGCTGCGTTCAATCCGGCGAGCTGTGCGGACTCGTCTTCGGAAGTAACGAGGCCTGCAGGATCATCCGCGGCGCTGTTGATCTTCAAGCCGGTTGAGAGACGCTCGATATCGGTCGACTCTGCCTTGGTGTTCGCATCCAAGTTCAATGAGGCCATATAGGCGGTGGTGTTCGTGTTGATGTACGTAGACATTAAGGTGATTACCTTCCCTGAAAAATTCGTATCTGTTGGTAAGGAAAGCACACTGAAGGCTAACAAAACCGGGAGAGCTAACTATCTTCGCATCATGCTTATAGAAAGTATTTAGTTGTCTTTATTTGATTGTTGGACCGACAGCCGATGGCTCTCTTCAATCGCGCCGCTTCACACTGGGCGATCAAAACAATGAGTCTTTAGCCTGTTGGAGGCTTTTGAACAGCTATCTATCGAAGGACAAATCCGGAGCATTCAGTGATGCACCGAGTTTGGTGGGAGCTATCTCATTATGGATGATCGGATAGATATCTTTAGGCCATTACCCGGATAAATACTGGGTTTTAAATTCAATATTTTTGGCGGCGCTCTCTAAGTTTGAGATTACGAAATATATTGAAGCAAAAAAAGCGTGCGACCGTTTCCAGCTTGTCGCACGCAGAGTTTTGATTATGCAGCTTCATCGAGCAAAGCGCCCGGTTGAGACTGGTTTGCCTGTGTCGAGCGTTTGCTCAGTGCTTCTGCAAAAAGAAGCGCAGAAACCGACGGGATTTGTACCACGGTTTTCCCAGTCACACTGTCGACGATTCTAACGATGATCTGGCTTGGATTACTGGTATCGATCTCGCCCTTGAAGCCCGTGTCCCTCAAGACGTCGTTAACCTGCGCCTGTGAGACAGGAGCGGGTGTCGATTGTACGGCACCTGTGCTGGGCGACGGCGTTGGACCTGGCGCCGCTTCTTGTGTTGTTTGAGCCAAGACAGGCTGAACTGGCAGATTTCCCGAAACTGGAAGTACCATCGCTTTGCTACCTCGCTAATGAGCCAACAAACAGCAGACCGATTCGGGGAGAAGATACGGCAGCCTCCGCCTACGAAACCGTTTGAGTTCCGTCGGCGGATTGCTTGTCGTGAGAACGGACTAGCCGTCCTCATTATAGGAGTGGCTTACTGCTAATTACTGCAGAAGCTTCAGGATCGATTGGGGCTCCTGATTTGCGTACGTCAGCGCAGAAGTCGCCGCCGACACCAGGATCGAGTTCTTTGTGTAGTCCACGACCTGCGAAGCCATGTCCGTATCCTCGGTCGTCGCCTGAGCTGCCTGCAGGTTAGTCGTAGCGACGCCAAGCGACGTTACATTAGACTGCAAGACGTTGGTCTGGAAGGCGCCCAAATTGGCCCGGATCGTCGATACCTGGTTGATCGCCTGATCAAGAACTGCAATCGCATCCTGTGCGCCCTGGAAGGTGGTCACGTTGATTGAGCCCACATTCTGGGTTGAAGGGGTCACTGAGACGCCGGCCGCGTTCGTGTAAGCCGGTGCGTTGGTGCCAAGCTGGTTGGCAGCAGTGCTCTGGATGGACAACGAAACGGTCTGACCTTCATTTGCGCCGATCTGGAACTCGAGGTTTTGACCGGAAGTCGTGACGCCGGCTGTCGTCGTCAATGTCCCAAGACTAGAACTTGCCGAAGATGTCGTGGCAGGTGGGTGGTACGTCGTCTCAATCTGCAGGCCGTTCGACCAGGTGTAGATCGTGCTACTGCCATTGACGGCTGACGAAGTGGAGTTTCCTAATGTCGCAACTGTCGCATAGCTGTTAGCGCCGGCAACGGATGATGCATCGGTTAGCGCGGTACCGGCTGTGGTGGTAGTTCCCGAAGCAGCATATGAGTTGAGACCGGTTAACACAATCGCATTCGTGTTAACGCCGGCAGTCGTCGAAGTTACGACCAGGGCGCCGCCGGTGATAGCCGCTTGATAGCCGCTGCCTGCCAGGGCCTGGTTGACGCCGGCGATACCGACTGCGTTACCGTCGACTGGGCCGGTAGCGTTATACTGCTGGCCGACAGTGTAGTTGGTGCCGCCGATCGAGATCGTGCCAGAGAAGTACGCGTTGCCAGCTAACGAACCGGATGTTTCCGATGTGTAGGTCGCATTGTTGACGGTGATCGACTGAGCGCTAAGAGCAGATGTCCACGTTCCCTGTGTAATCAAAGAAGTCGCGGATGACGCTGCGGCAAGAGTGGCAGTTCCGGTTGTGGTTGTACCTGTGGAAGTTGCATTGCCGTTAAGCAAATTGGTGTTGTTAAACTGCGTTGTCGATGAAATGTTATTGATCGACTGGATCGCCGACGTGATCTGCGCCTGATCGGCCGCCAGTTCGGTAGAGTTGTTCGTACCGGTTTGCGATGCAGATACTGCGAGTTGCCGCATGGAGACGAGGAGTGTCTGAACCTGGTTCAAGGCGCCTTCTGCGGTCTGCGTCAGGTTGACTGCGTCGTTGGAGTTTGCGGTCGCGGCATTCAAACCCGCGAGCTGTGCAGATTCATCCTCGGTCGTCACGAGACCTGCAGGATCGTCGGCAGCACTGTTGATTTTCAAACCGGTCGATAATCGCTCGATGTCGGTCGACTCGGCCTTGGTATTCGCATCCAAGTTTAAAGATGCCATGTAGGCGGTTGTATTCGTATTAATATACGTAGACATTGTTCTGTCCTTCCCTGTTCGAAATAGTTTATTGCGGAATCGCCGACCCTCAGGCCATTAGAAACCTACTACATTGGCTTTCGAACTTCGCATCATGCATTGTCGAAAGTATTCGATTGTCGTTATTCAGTTATTTTTCGTTGCAGACCTTAGTTCTGCAATTGTTCGCACCGCTCCGCGCTGGCCAAGCAACGCCGGGAACCCATAAGCCGGAGGCGGGCTTTTTGGAATCGCTATCGAACGTGCGGTCTCCCAGCACCGTCGGTCGTGCACGGAGCGTGGCGAAACATTCAGATTGTCGGATAACGGCGAAGAGTTCTTTAATTTATTTTAAATATCAAGGAGGCGAGGTATTCATCGGCTCTTATGCCGGCTGATTGCGGGCGGGGCGGCATATACCGGAGTGAGCGACACGGGGTTGGTGAAGGCGTTCTTGCGTGCCGCATCGAAGGCCAACTCGAGAAAAGCTGCTGGGGATGGCGATTGCTGCGGCAAAGTATGATACTGAAAGAAAGAATCAGGGAGGCATGCTGTTTGGCCGCAGAGCATGTAGCTGTCGCCAAGCTCTTGTACCATTTCATGGAGGGCCTCAAAGGTCGCAACGGAGGGTGGGCCGGTTGAGCCGGTTGCGTCGAATGTCTGAAAGTAAATCTCACCTTTGCGGGATGGCAAAACTACAACCGAATGGTGTGCTCCATCAGACACCGCTTCCCGTGCATATATGTCTAAGGTGCCGATCGCAACCAGAGGTTTGCCTGTCACCTGCGCTAATGTCTTCATTGTTGTCACAGCGACGCGAACCCCGGTAAACGAGCCCGGCCCTACTCCCACGGCCAGAACATCTATCTCACCGAACGTGAGGCCTCCTTCGACTAAGACCTGGTCCATGAGAGTATAAAAATTGCGAGAGAGATTTCGCCGGTGCGGCACAGTCACTCCAAAGGTTTCGTTCGTGGAATCGTCTCCAATTCCAAAGACCGCGTAGTCCGTAGCGGTGTCGTTCGCCAGAATCAGCAATTAAGAGTCCTCAGCAATATTCCCAGCAAAGCTCTGGATCTTTCGCCTCCTGCGTGAATTGAAGTCCAGCGACTATCGTTAACTTCCCCGCCCATTGCAATTTGTATTGTAAGCGCATCCTCTGGAAGTCGTTCAACGGCGTTTCGCGCCCACTCGATCACCAGTAGCCCGTCGCTCGCTCGGACGTAATCGTCAAACCCGAGATGTTCAAGCTCCTTCGAAGTTTTCAGTCGGTACAGATCGAAATGATACAGCGGAATCCGCCCGCCGAGATATTCGTGGACGAGAGTGTAAGTA
>PLAD01000360.1 GCA_003134215.1 Armatimonadota bacterium | reverse complement strand
GCCCTTTGACGGGTGGTACTATGTCACCAATGGAGCGAACCTGGCGTTTTATGTTAACGACAGAGGCGATATACGCTCATGTAAGTATAAGGGTGTCGAGCTCTTGGACCCCAGGAAACCATCCGGGATCGCGTCCGGCCTTGGCGCATCGACAGTGACAGCGAACGTGTCCGGAGACACGATCTTAATCACCTGTTACTCCACCACCGTGGCGCCAACGCCTTTCACCCACTACTATATTGTGAAGAACGGTGTCGACGCGATCTACATGGCCGACTACGTTACCTCTGAGCCGCATATCGGCGAGTTGCGGTACATTTTGCGCACAAGCTACGATGTCCTGCCCAACGGCCCACCCCATTCTAATAACAGTGGAACTACTGGAAATATCGAAAGTAAGGACATT
This sequence comes from Armatimonadota bacterium, assembly GCA_003134215.1. Classification (GTDB taxonomy): domain Bacteria; phylum Armatimonadota; class Armatimonadia; order Armatimonadales; family Capsulimonadaceae; genus BOG-944. The sequence goes on along the minus strand of PLAD01000360.1, from coordinate 7,377 downwards.
TTCGGACATCCCGGCGGTTTGACCTCCTCCAAATACTACGGCAATATCCAGGACCGGAACCTGACAGTCAATGGAGCTACTGGAAACGGAGTAGGGGTCTTCATGGCCTACGGGTCGCGCGAAAGCAGTTCCGGTGGACCGTTCTACCGCGATATCATGAACCAGGGTGACGGAGCCGGCAATGACCAGGAGATCTATAACTATATGAACTCCGGTCACAATCAAATTGAAGAGCACCGCGTGAACGTCCTTTACGGCCCGTATGCCTATGTTTTCACCGATGGAACTGTTCCAACGGAGCCTGACTTCAGCTTTATCGCCGGTTTAGGTCTGCAGGGCTTTGTTCCTGACAGCGGCCGAGGCAGTGTCGCTGTTCCAGGCATTACCGGACGGGCGCCCGGGTTCGAGTACATGGTCGCATTTTCCAATGCAGTCGCTCAGTACTGGACGGCGGCATCGCCGACCGATGGTTCCTGTGTTTGCTCGGGAATGAAGCCGGGCGCTTACACGATGGCGGTCTATAAAGGTGAGCTTCCGGTTTGGATCGGCTCCGCCACTGTAACGGCGGGAACTTCTAGCGCACTAAAACCGATCGCCATCGTCAACGATCCTGGGTTCGTCCAAGCCCTCTGGCGAATCGGCGACTGGGACGGTACTCCTCTTGAATTTAATAACGGAACATTAATTAATTTGATGCACCCCTCCGATGTCCGAATGAAACCCTGGGGGCCGGTAGTTTATAATGTTGGATCGAGCCAACCCTCCACCTGGCCGGCCATTCAATTTCGCGACATCAACAGCCCATCGACCATTGATTTTTCGCTGACTGCAGCACAGGCTGCGTCACCGCATATTTTTAAACTAGGAATTACCGAGGCTTACGCTGGGGGACGTCCAATTGTCGTTGTCAATGGCAACCGACTTGACGCTCCGCCGGCGGTCCGCGAGCCGAAGAGCCGATCCTTCACGACGGGCTCCTACCGTGGATACTGTCATATTTTTTCTTTGAACATTCCGGCGTCCGACTTCGTCGCTGGAACTAATACAATTACAATTTCGGCTGTCAGTAGTACAAAAGGCTTTACGAAGTGGTTAAGTCCTTCCTTTTGTTACGACTGTGTAGAGTTAGATTAAATTTTCGAAATGGAACAGAAATTGCACAAATCACGCGGATTTTCAATCGTTACACCTCTTCTGACTGCTGCGGCAGCTCTTCTCTGGCTGACTGTTGGAACCGCATGGAGCGATCCAGCGTCGGTCGCCGCCCCTCCGGTCACTGCACAGTCGACCCCGACCCAGATTGTGATGGACAATGGCATTCTATCGGTTACCGTCGATAAGCACGGTGCGAAGATGTCTTCGATTATCTACCGCCACGACGGCGTCTCTACCAGCATGGGATTTCCTAAAGACGCTATGTATTTCGACACGAACGGCGGAGCGTTCGGGCTGCCGGCCGCTGTTGCAGCGAAGGCGCCGAAGGCCGGATATGCGCAGCTCGGGGGCGTAGTCAAGTCGATCGTACTCACCGAAAACACACCGGACGAAGCCGAAACCGTTCTGACAACCGCGCCGACAATGTATTTGCCGTTCCGTGCTGAGATCCACTACATACTCAAGCGTGGCGTGAGCGGATTTTATGTCTATGTCATCTACAGTCATGGACCAGGGATGTCCGCAGGATCGATCGGACAATCTCGCTTCGTTATTCGCGGACCGTCCAAACCAAATCTCTACAACTATGTCGCGATCGATGATGCCCGTTTTGGACCGGTGGACGAGTCCCCGTTTGTCAAGGCAGTCTCCGACGCTACCTTCTTGCAGAAGGACGGTAATGTGTACTGCAAGTACAACAACACTGCCTTTATGGCCGACCACCACCTTCACGGAATGCTCGGGAACGGTGTCGGCATCTGGATGATCAATCCCAGCGACGAATATGTCAACGGCGGCCCGATCAAACAGGAACTCACTGTTCATCAGGTCAACATTCTCCTGAACATGCTGCAAGGCGGCCACTTCGGCGGCGGGTCCATTCTGGTGAAAGCCGACGAACCCTGGACCAAATTCTATGGACCGTTCCTTGTCTATCTCAACAGTGGACCCACTCCGCAAGCGATGTACGCCGATGCTAAGCAAAAAACTACTGCCGAAGTAGCGAGTTGGCCCTATCAGTGGGTCAACGACCCAAACTACGCAGTAGTGCGCGGCTCTGTCCAGGGGACACTTCACCTGACTGACGGAGAAAGCGCCGCCGGAGCTTGGGTTGTGCTGGCTGATCCAGGCGGCGACTGGCCGATGCAAGCGAAACACTACGAATTTTGGACAAGGGCGGCGGACGACGGATCCTTCACCATTAACAAGGTCTGTCCCGGCAGCTACGCGCTCTATGCTTATGGCGCAAATCAGTTTGAACAGCTTGAGAAAGATGGAGTTACTGTTGCGCCGGGAGCGACTTCGGATCTTGGCGTCATCGACTGGCAGCCGGTCACACATGGAACCACTCTCTGGCAGATCGGAACTCCTGACCGGACTACCCTCGAGTACCGTGGGGGACAAGACAACTGGGGGCCTGACGGAATGCGCCACTGGGCGAACTTCATGACATACCAGCAGAACTTCCCGAACGATGTCAACTTCACCATCGGCAAAAGCGATCCCGCGACAGATTGGAACTACGCGCAGTGGACCTGGTACAGCAAAGTTCCTTACTGGACTGTCAACTTCACGCTGCCCGCCCAGCAGCAAGGTACGGCGACATTAACTTTTGGAGTTGCCGCCGCTGACCCGCTCGTCGATGACGTACGTCAAGCTCTCGGCAGCAAGCCGATAGTGGGGAAGGGTACGCCGCTCACGGCCGACAAGAATACGACACATGTCATTGTCAAAGTGAACGGGACTCAGGTCGGCGAGCTTAATTTGGTAAAATCCGGCGCGGCTGCTTATCGCAGCGGCGGCGAGGACAGTCTCTATCAGTTGAAATACCTAACGTTCCCGGCAAATCTTTTAACTGCTGGACAGAACCAGGTGACCTTTGGGGATACAGCGGCGACTCCGTTTCCGTCAAAGGCTGAACAGATGCGTGGCCATGTCGGTGCCGTCATGTACGACTCGATCCGCCTCGAAGTAGCCCCGACAACAGTAAATCAATGACTACATTAACTAAAAAACTTTGGAATTTTTCTATTGCTTCCGCAATGATTCTGGTCGCAGCACAGGCGTCACAGGCAGATCTTAAACCTGCTGCGCTGTTCAGCGACCACATGGTCTTGCTTCAGTCGACGAAAGCCCCAATCTGGGGCTGGGCCGACCCCGGGCAGACGGTGACAGTTTCGCTGGGAACTANNCTCCCCCGGCCGGTGGTCCCTATACGCTCACCATCTCAGCCGGCGCGGACAAGGACGTCATCAATGATGTCCTCATCGGCGAGGTATGGCTGGCGTCAGGACAGTCCAACATGGACTTTACGGTCTCCAACGACATCAAAACCTTTGCCGGTGTTCAAAATATGGCACAGGAGATCGCCGCCGCTAACTATCCGCAGATACGGATGTTCACGGTCGATCTAAAGCTTTCGGATACTCTGCAGCCCGATGTGACCGGCCACTGGGCGGTTTGTTCGCCGTCCACCGTTGGGGAAATGTCGGCGGTCGCATACTTTTTCGCGCGGGACCTCTACCAGGACAAAAATGTCCCATTTGGAATTATCGACAGTACATGGGGGGCAAGCTCGGCGCAGTGCTGGACTTCGCGCGGTGCGCTGATGGCGGACCCGGCGCTTGCTCCGCTGGTTACCAACTACGAGACGACTGTCGCAAACTATTCACCTGACAAGGCGAACAGCGACTACCAGGCGGCAATCGCCAAGTGGCAGCAGGATACTGCCGCTGCGGAAGCCGCCGGCACGAGAAAGCCTCGAAAGCCTGGTGCGCCGTATAATCCGCACCAGGACCAGCATAACCCGTATCTTCTCTATAACGGCATGATCGATCCCGTAAAACCATACGCCATCCGTGGAGTGATCTGGTATCAGGGCGAATCGAACGGTCCAACTGCCGGCGTCTACCTCAACATTATGAAAGCGCTGGTCGGCGACTGGAGACGAGCATGGAGCAATCCTGATCTGCCGTTCTATCAGGTTCAGCTGGCGTATCACAATCAGCCGATGACCAATCCTGTCGACAATAGAAGCCAGCCGGCGCAAATTCGTTTGGCTCAGTTCGAAGCGACGCAGCAAATTCCGAACGTCGAAATGGCAACGGCAATTGATATCGGCGACGCCGCAAGCATTCATCCGAAGAACAAGCAAGAGGTCGGCCGCAGGCTGGCTTTGATCGCACAAAACAAAGTCTACGGGGAACCAAATATCGAATATTCCGGTCCAGCTTATAGTTCGTCTGTTGTCGAGGGAAGCACGATAAGAATCAAGTTCACGCATGCATCAGGACTAACCGCGAAGGGTGGAACGCTCACGGGATTTGCGATTACCGGCGATGGCAAGACATGGCTCAATGCCGACGCTAAAATTGACGGACAGACCGTTGTAGTCTCGAACCCATCGATCGAAAATCCGGTGGCTGTAAGATACTGCTGGGGAGATAATCCTCCGGTTTCTTTATACAACGGTGCCGGGCTGCCTGCTTCTCCGTTCAAGACGGACAACAATTGACTACCATAAAAAAGATGAAAATGAAAGTTCTCGACTCCTTATTTAAACCGCTTGGCGCGATCGCAGTATTGCTTCTCACAATGTCGACCAGTCTTATGACCACTGGGACGGCCTCCGCACAGGTCGGCAGCCCGTTGCCGACCATCTACATCATCGGCGACTCCACCGTTCATAATCCAATGACCGGGCTTTGCGGTTGGGGTGATGTCATCAGCAAGCAGTTCGACCTGACGAAAGTCAATGTCGAGAACGATGCGATCGGCGGTCGGAGCAGCCGAACTTTCACGACCGAAGGACACTGGGCAACAGTATTGGCGAAGGTCAAGCCGGGCGATTTTGTGCTGATGCAGTTCGGTCATAACGACGGCGGGTCAGTGGTCACTTCCTACCGTGCGAGCCTCAAGGGAATTGGCGACGATACCCAGGTAGTCACTAATCCCAAGACGAATCAGCAAGAGACAGTTCACACGTACGGCTGGTACATGAAGCAGTACATTGAGCAGGCGAAGGCGAAAGGCGCGTCCCCGATCATCTTCTCGCCGATTCCACGAGACATCTGGAGCGCGGACGGCAAGACTGTAGATCGGAACATGGCCGACTTCGGAGGATGGTCCGAGCAAGTGGCGGAGGCGGAGAATATCCCTTTCGTCAATCTGAACGCTATCGTCGCTGACAAGTACGACGTCCTGGGGTTTCCCAAAGTAAAAGCCGCCTACTTCCCCGGCGACCACACCCACACCAGCCCCGCCGGCGCCGAATTAAACGCCGAATCAGTAGTTCAGGGCCTCAAAGCCCTCCCAAACGACCCTGTAGCGCCCTACCTACTCCCCGGAGCCCCAATCACGTTCTCAAACTAATCTATTCCCACCGTGGAATGGGCGTCCCGCCCGTCATTCTAAAAAAATAACAAACAAACCTTGCCAGTTTTGAGGAGTTATTGCGAGTAACTCTATAAGCCTGTGTTCTGATCTGTAGAAGGCGAAGCGCCTCAACGATATGTCTGAAAGAACAGGGCCTGTTTGGCAAGATGAATATTACGACCGAATTGTCAGGGACACTATTGAACTTGAGAAGACGATCGAATACATCATGCTGAATCCTTCACAGCGATGGCCGGATCACGAACAATATCCATGGGTGAAGGTATTTGAAGGATGACGGACTGGACGCCTATCCCGCTTGAAGCATTGCAAAACGCTGCAGATGGAATTTCGCCCGCATGTTACGTTGGGGTAATATTCATGCTTCCCCATAGTCATCGACAGATAGGTATTCTTTTCGTTGGATTTTGCAGCAAAATTGGTCCCTTTGCTTGAGCCAATTGCAGAAGAAGCGTTGAAACTCGCAATCGGCCAGATTACGTACGATTTCGCCGCGGATGAGGTGGACGAACTTGCGAACGTCGAGGGGCATATCTCGCATTTGAACCGTTACTCTGACGTGCTCAGCCCGGACGAGAAAGCGGTATTGGTCGAGATGCGCGATCGAAGACAAACCCTCAAAAGGCAGATCGAGGAGGTGCGATCTAAGAATTCTGATCACGTCGCCTTATGGCGAAAGATCGCGAAATCCATTGAAGTCGCTTTGAAAAAGGCGCGAAGATTGGATACCGACGAAGAGAAATTGGCGGCCATTATGGAATCGTCGTTAATGCTGATACGGGGCAACCTGGACGCCGACAAGGTTGCCGTTGTCTTGCGCGCCGATCATCTTCACCGGCGACTTTTAAGGGAAGCCGCTTTCCGCAATGCTCCGCGTGCCGCAGGTAAAGTGCCACTCGTGAAAATGTCGGACGCTCCGATTTCCCCGGCGACTTCCGTGGATCTTCCGGCACCTGCTCACGTAGAGTTTAGCGAACAAGATGCGGAGATAGTCGATAAAGCTGTCTTCTTCCAGTTCGACACTTTCGACGATTATCGCCTCAATCTTCAGGCACAGCAACTTTCTCTGATGACAGGATTTGAAACGTTGGTATGCCTGCCGCTTCTGACGGAGCTCGTCCATTACCCGCACCAGATCAACACCGCCAAACAGGTGCTGCGGGCGATGCGCGGCAGAGCGCTGCTGTGCGATGAGGTTGGCCTGGGTAAGACCGTTGAAGCCGGACTGATCCTCAAGGAATATATTGTTCGCGCCCTGTCTCGCAAAGTGCTGATTCTCGTTCCTGCAGCTCTGGTGTCGCAATGGGATCAGGAGTTGCGGGAGAAGTTTGGTATCGAGTGCGTCGTCCACTCCTCCCCTGAATTCCGTGCCCTCGGCCGAGATGCCTGGAACAAGTTTGATCGAGTGATCGCCTCGCTCGCAACTGCCAAATCCGCGGCGAACGCCGAAGATATCCGTAAGATAGGCTACGACATGGTGATCGTTGACGAGGCTCACCACTGTCGAAACAGCAACACTGTCAACTGGAAACTCGTCAACTCACTCAAGAGCAAATATCTACTCCTGTTGACGGCTACGCCCGCCCAGAACAATCTCGATGAATTGCCCAACATAATCACGCTGCTCCGCCCCGGCCAACTGCATACGATGGCGCGTTTCCGCAGGGAGTTTGTAGACAAACACGACCCGCGGAAGCCGAAAAATCAGGATAAACTTCGCGAACTGATGATGGACGTCATGGTGCGCAATTCGCGCAGCCAAGTGAACGTAGCTTTGCCGCAGCGGTCAGCCTACACGTTACAGATCGCACTCTCGGAACCGGATCG
>PLAD01000183.1 GCA_003134215.1 Armatimonadota bacterium | reverse complement strand
TCCCCTCTCCTCGAAGACATTTTTGAACAAACCCTTGGCCGATTTGGCAGAGCGCATTGCTGAGATCACTCCGGGAAACTTGCAGTACACGTTCATGTGCAACAGCGGCTCTGAAGCAGTCGAGGGCGCGTTGAAGGTCGCACGCATGGCGACTGGACGGACTGCAATTGTCTCCACGGTCGGCAGTTACCACGGTAAGACTATGGGTGCATTGACCGCTACAGGAAGAGATCTCTACAGAACACCCTTTGAACCGCTACTGCCGGATTTCAAGGCCGTCGAATGGAACGACATAGAAGCCATGGAAGCCGCGGTCGGAGATAATACAGCAGCTGTCATCATCGAAGCCGTACAGGGAGAAGGTGGCATTCGCCTGCCAGTTGAAGGATACCTACAGGCAGTGCGAGCGCTGTGCACAAAACAGGGCGCCNNAACCTGTTGATTGTCGATGAAGTTCAAACCGGACTGGGGCGAACCGGCAAACTCTTTGCAGTGGAGCACTGGGACATCGTACCGGACATTTTGACACTCGCAAAGGCGCTCGGGGGCGGGGTGTTCCCTGTTGGGGCGTTTATATCAACCGAGGCGGTCTGGGACAAGGTATTTCGACAAAACCCTTTCATTCATTCGTCTACATTTGGTGGTGGAGAAGCCGCTTGTGCAGCGGCATTAGCCGCCATCCGTGTGATCATAACCGAGGACCTGTCCGGCCGGAGCGCGGAAATGGGAAGATATTTCCTCGACACTTTGCAAAAGATGCAGTCTAAGAATGCTGATATTATTGTAGAAGCACGTGGACTGGGGCTGATGATCGGCCTGGAATTCGCCGACTCCGACGTAGCAAAATTGGTGATCGGATCACTGGCCAATCGCGGAGTGGTCGCTGCTTACACTTTGAACAATCCGAACGTTATCCGGCTTGAACCACCGCTCATAATAAAAAGTGAGCAGTTGGATTATGTTGTCGAAGCTCTCACAGGAGCGTTGGACGATGCACGTCAACTCCTGGCGCTTCTAGATTAGACATAATCGCTGACTGTGATACCGTTTTCTTTCGTCCACGCTAATGCTTGATCGATGTTGTCAATCTCGCCAATTAGTTCAACCACCAGCCACCCTCCGGTGCGGGGATCTATATTTGCGCTTAGAATATTCGGGGCCACATCGAACTGCTTGACGATACTGCTGACCACAGGAGCATTGACGCTTTTAAGAGGATATTCGAATTTCACCGTTCTAGAATGCATGTTGTTAATACCTGGCGGAAGCGGCGCAAACAGCCGCCGCTTCCTTACTCATTAACCGCCTTAGCGGCCTAGATGATATATTTGCGCTTAGACTTGTTAAAACCCTGCGCAGCTTTTTTGGCGTCGAATGACCATGCCCCAGCACGCACGCTGAATCCACTCCATGCGCTTAATATGGAAGCAAGCTGCCGGCGACGTACACGGCGAACTATATTTAACTCTGTAAGTATCGACAGGAAAGACATTGCAGCATTGGAATGCTCCAAGATATAGCGTACCAATTCGTAGGTTGCTATAGAAGGCCCGCTCTCCACTTCCGCTCTATAGTCCTGCAGGAACTGCATCCGCTCGGGAGAGACATAGACTTCCGCATCGGTTTCTCCTTTATGAATAAATAGAAATTCGCCGGGAACTGATGTCTTCGTCAAAGTAATCACTGCGCCGGATTCCGGAGTTATGTCGGCGTAAAGATCGAATAAGCCCAAGCCGTACAGCAATTGAGTCTCATTATCAGCAAAGGCCTGATACGAACGGCCCGAACTGTCCTTGAGCGAAATCTCTACCACCTGCGGATCGGTTGGAATAAATCCTGCGGGGAACTGTACGAGAGGAAACGTAAATATCTCCTTGTGGTGCGCCTTCAGAACCAATCTGGCCGAACTCGATGATCCCTGTTCAGTGTCAGGCCAGAGTGTGTCTGCAGGCTGCTCCTGATCGTTGACATCCTGGGCATACGGAGAGAGAATTTCTCGCTCCAGACCGCGCTCAAAGCCCTCATCTTCAATCAACTGGTCCTGTACATCGCCTTCCGGTGTTTCGACAAGGGGTACGGTTGGGAAGACCAGTGTTTCCGGCACCTGACCGATAAAAGGCGGCAGTGTATTGGTAGGCCGATACAGATCAAAACCTACCCATTGATATTTGTCCTTGGCTCCCGCCAAGGCAGACTCTAGACTGTTCAAATCTGCATCGAAGCTTGGGTCACCGGCCGAGATCTCGTAGACCTGTTCCAGAAGATCGACGGTGTGAAGCGCTCTTTCAGAAGATGCGTTCAGAATCCTCTCGATCTCAACCATGTCTTGTGCGCTCACGGTCAGTGGAACGACCGCCTCGGTTTCAACATCGTCTTCCGTAGGATTGTCTACGATCGCCTGGCCCAGCTTCTTGAATTGTTCGCGAAGCAGCTCTCCGCCGACTTGATTGGTCCAACGGTGACCAGGAAGGGCCACCAGTTCCTGAGATTTGATAAAGGCAGCATACAATGCCTTGCCGTCGAAATCTTCACCCAATTCCTGATAAGCGAGAAGAAGAAGGAGCCGATTGTCAACAACCGACGGTTTCCCAGGAGCCGCGGAAATCGCCTTTACTGCTGATCCTACCGGATCGTTCTCCCAATCAAGCTTGAGCGATTCGAAAGGCTTTAACGCATCCGAGGGCAGATAGTTGTAAAATAAGATGTCATCCAGCGACTTATAGCTATCCTGCAGGTCCAGCAGCCAGGAGCGCAGACCATATTTGGTCTCGTTTCCGGTCTGGATTGGAAAGAAGAGATCGCTCGATGACAGCATACGGGATGCGATAGCTTGCTGACCTTCTGAACTTCGATGAAAAACAAGACCGAGTTCATGACCTGCATCCCACGCCGCCATTGGAGAGCCGTAAGTGGTGAGAATCTCTTCAAGAATTTTGAATGCCGGCCGCTGTCGGTCCAGATAACGCGTCGATACATCCCACCGCCGGTCGACCTGGACAAACTTTTGCGGATATGAGCCAAGACCTTGTCGAATCAATCCCAGGCTGATTGATTCGTCATCTACGGCCTTTTGGATGTCTGCGAGTTTTGCAGGCTCGCCATGGGCGACAATTGCCTGATATAGTTTCTGTATAAGGTACTCATCTGTAATGCGACTTGTTGCTGTCTGTTCGCTGGGTCGGGTAACTTCTGGTCGCGATGCTTCTTTTTTCGCGGTTGCTTTGGTTGCCAATGTATTCCTCCGGAATTTAACTATCTTAAACTTCTAGCGCCGAATGCACGCCTGCTTGGACTGTGACAGCAGTCAAATCATAGAACTGTGCCTCTGTCACTGTTGCCCTAACAAATTCGCCGGGGCTCGACGAACAATTTTTGATCACAATCGATCCATCGATCTCCGGCGCATCTCTCTGCGATCGCCCGATAACGTCGAGGCCGCGGCGCTGTTCAACCAGCACTTTGATGTCTCGTCCAATCCAGTCTCGATTGCGAGCGAGACTAATACCCTGTTGGATACGCATCAGTTCATCCCGTCGAGTTGTTCCGACCTTCTTTGGAACTTTCGGCTCCAATTCCGCAGCCGGTGTACCCTCTTCGGCAGAGTACAAAAACACGCCAAGCCTATCGAACTGAATGTCTTCGACAAACGTTTTCAAATTGCTAAAGTGCTGTTCGTTCTCGCCTGGAAACCCAACGATGAATGTCGTCCGTAATGTCAGGTCGGGCACTCGATCTCTGAGGCGATCGAAGAGGCGCCGATAGCTTTCGGGCGAGCCCCCGCGCTTCATCGCTTTCAAAACATGTGCATCTGCATGCTGCAGGGGCATATCGATATACGGCACGAGCTTCGGGACATCTGCCCAAACATCCATGAGACGGTCCGTCACCATCGTCGGATAACAATAGAGCAGCCGTATCCACTCAATTCCGTCGATCTTGTTGAGTTCGATCAAGAGCTCAGGCAGCGCCAGTCTCTGATAGAGATCCATCCCATACGCTGTTGTATCTTGAGCTACCAGGTTGAGCTCTCTGGCGCCCGATAATGCTAATTCGGTCGCCTCCTGCAACAAGCGTTCTATCGGTTTAGAGCGATGCTTTCCCCGAAACGCAGGAATAGAACAGAAGGTACAAGCGTGATCACATCCTTCCGAGAGCTTCAGGTATGCAGACCAACGCGACTGACCGGATCGTATCCGAGCATTTGGGATTAACGGGTACTTCTCCGACAGATCGCTCGTTTCAGATTTTCGCGATGGAAGAGCGCCGAAGACAACGTTGCTTACCGTCCGTGCGCTTTCAATTCCAAGAATCGAGTCGATCTCCGGAATTTCGACTTCAAGCTCTTTACTGTAACGCTGCGCAAGACATCCGGTCACAACGACGCGCTTTACTATTCCGCGGTTCTTGAGCTTGACTGCGTCGAGAATGGCATCGATACTTTCCTGCTTTGCGGATTCGATAAATGCGCAAGTGTTGACAATGATTACATCGGCATCTGCGCCCGTGCCTACAAATTCAACTGAACCAGGAGCACTCGCCGCAAGAGACCCCATCATCTCTTCCGCGTCAACATGATTTTTCGGACATCCGAGTTGTACTAGACCAACTTTGGTCATAAGATAACTGCGTCATGTCTCGAGAAATTTATGGCAAGACACGCCCTTTAAGCTCATTATTTTACCTTTGTTTGACGTCAAGTGTCAACCGAGATGTAGCTTTCGCGCGTGTTACGTAAAGATGCTGGAGTTGTGCACTTCCGTTGCCGGAGGAAACCTGACTATTCAAGTATAATACACAGTTAACCTGAGAGATGTTATTGGTCAAAAAACCGGCGGTACAACTGCGGAGCCCAGAGTCTAGAGTGGATTCTTCACCGCGAAAACAGCGGCAGAAGCGTTCGAATTCGCAAGCATCGTTATATGCGATAACGGTCGTTGCGTCATTGCTTGCGTATTACGTCGGGACTCGTCTGCACCACTGGATGCATCACCAGCCGAAGGCCGCCGTCATCGATGCCGCCGCGGTAACGATTCTGCCGAGCAGCACCGCGTCTACAACAATCGTCCGTTCGCCCGACGGAAGTATATTGATTCTTACCTCGGATCTTGGCCAAACATCATTGACTGCTTTGCTGCAGGCGCTTAAAGAACAGCACATTATGAGCATAAGCGACATAATTCTAACGAGCGTTACTCCAAACACTGCTGAAGGTCTCGAAAATTTGATCAGCAAGGTCACCCTTACCGGCGCCATTATCACACCCTACTCTGCCGAGGACCCAACGGCATGGTGGAACAGGAGTAGACATAACTTCGCTGTTGAAGTCGGTCACCGTGGACGGCATCTGATCTCCTGGACAGACAGCCTTCCTGCGCTTCAAGCTGCTGTTCCACAAATGATCGTGTCGTTCGACGCCCCGCCGTCGTCGAGATGGGATGAACCAGACATTGCAGTAAAGATCGCTTACGGAACCTCAAGTTTAGTCGACCTGACCAGCCTTACTGCGAGCCAAATCGCCGGATTGACTGACACAACAAATTTCGGAGCGTGCCAGGTTTTGCTCATAAACGGACAGGATGAGTTTGTATCCAAGGAGCTGTTAGCACAGCTTCAGCCGGGAGTAGTCGTTTTCACTGGTCCGATGGATATCCCCCCCGGCGACAGGGCGATGAGCAATGTTGAAGCTGCCGATGCTCAGACTATCACCCTTTACAGCAGCCCTCTGGTGTCGCTGACACTTCCAAGCGACTCTGCTAATTCAATCTCCATGCTCAAATAGAGTGAATTGTCTTTCATTGAATGACGACAGGAAGTTATTGGCTCACATCCAACACCATGCCGTCAAACCCTAGTTCAATCCCTTCGGGCAGCTCCGTATTAACGACGCTATGATCGTAGTCGTGCGAGAGATGAATCAGCACGGTCCTGCGAGGTTTGCGTTGCTCGACCATGGCCAGAGCTCCTGCCATATTGAAATGCGTCGGATGAGGATCATAGCGGACGGCATCTAGAAAAATCAAGTCAAGATTCAACAAATGCGGTATCGTTTCCTCCGGTATTCTACTCACGTCGGTGACGTAGGCTGCGTTTGCTCCGAGCTTATATGCAAGTATTGGAAGCGTCCCGTGGAAGACAATCAACGGCAGCACCTCAAGATCGAACATCTGAAATTTCTGATACGCTCCGACTTCATGGAGCGACAGCTGAGGCTTGCCCCCTCCGGCTTGCGTCGGAACAAAGCAATATTGAAAAGTTCTTTTCAAATCATCCAGAACGTCGGCTTTCCCGTAGAGAGGAATCTCTCCCTTCTGAAGGTAGTTGAAGGCGCGCAGATCGTCTAGACCGTAGATGTGGTCGGCGTGCGAATGTGTGAACAGGACTGAATCAATTCGTCTCATTCGGCGCTCGACTGCGATAATCCGCAGTTCTGGGGGAGTATCGATCAAAATCGTCTTCCCGGAGTCTGTCGTAATCTGTGCGCATGGCCGATTGCGCCGATTTTTCGGATCAATCGAACGACAAACGCCGCAATCGCAGCCGATCATCGGTACACCGTGGGATGTTCCGCTGCCTAGAATTGTTATCTTCACGCTCAGTATTATACTGTGATGCCTGCTGCGGGTCGACGAAAGCTGATAACGAATCGCCGGTTCAAATTTCTCCTTCGCAATTGATTGAATACAGACCGTTAGAAAGGTAAACTAATCCCTACAAAGCTAAGGGCTTTTTGGGTTTTAACACACAATGAAAGTGTCTACACGCAGTGAATATGCGGCGAAAGCCGTTCTTTTTCTCGCCTTACAGGGCGCAGTTAACGATGCCGCCCATCCAGCGCAAATTCCATCGATTGCTCATTACTGCAATATCCCGGTCAAGTACCTGGAGCAGATCTTAGTCGTATTGCGCAATCATCAGATACTGGGCAGCCGCAGAGGCGTCGCCGGCGGCTACTACCTTCTCAGGTCGCCCGAGGACATCACCGTCGGAGAACTGGTTACTCTAATGGACGGCAACACCGGCATAGGTTCCGGCCTCGGCTCGTCTTCCGTCGATCCTCTCTCCAAAGTTCTTCACAGTCTCTGGCAAGAAGTCGATGTGGCGATTGTTTCCACCCTTGAGCGTACTACCTTCGCCGACCTACGAGACCAGGTGGCCAAACTGCAGGCGGAAACCAACCCCAGCGATTTGATGTTTTATATCTAAATAAGTAATCGTCGATTCACGTCCAATCGCGAGTCAGGAAGTTCAGAATGTCGTCAGTTATTTCAATCGATCAAACGGGCCACGGTGGCGCTCCGTCTTTTCACCTCTCTACCGATCCAGAGTTGCAAACGCTTAGCAGCGATGAGATACTCCGTTACTCTCGTCACCTAATCATGCCGGAGGTGACACTTGAAGGCCAGAAAAAGCTCAAGGCGGCCCGTGTCCTTTGCATCGGCACCGGAGCCCTTGGTTCGCCGATTGTCATGTATCTCGCCGCAGCCGGAGTCGGCACAATTGGTCTGGTCGACTTCGATGTCGTTGACTTTTCTAACTTGCAGCGCCAAATCGCCCATCGTACCGAAACGGTCGGACTACCCAAGCTAGACTCCGCGGAAATGGCAATTAAGGGCATTAATCCAAACGTTCGTGTCGAAAAACACGAACTAATGATTACCAGCGACAACGCATTGGCGTTAATCAAGGAGTACGATCTCGTTATCGACGGCACGGACAACTTCCCTACCCGGTATCTGGTCAACGATGCTTGCGTCCTTCTTGGAAAACCAAACGTCTACGGCTCGATCTTCCGTTTCGAGGGTCAGTTAACTGTCTTTTACGCAAAAGACGGACCATGCTATCGGTGCCTTTATCCGGAGCCTCCTCCGCCAGGCCTGGTTCCGTCCTGCGCCGAAGGCGGTGTCTTCGGCGTATTGCCGGGCGTGATCGGATGTCTGCAGGCTGTCGAAGCAATCAAATTGATACTTGCATCGGGCAAGCCGATGATCGGCAGACTGTTGCTGTTCAACGCGATGGCGCTCAGCTTCAAAGAATTGAAGCTTCGCAAAAATCCAGATTGCCCGATTTGTGGAGAACATGCGACAATAACTGAATTGATTGATTACAATGAATTTTGCGGCATTGGCCGCGGTAATGAGGAGACAGCTAACTTGGCAGAGACAGAAGAGATCACTCCTGTAGAATTAAAGGAACTTATCGACGGCGGGAATCCACCAGTCATCATCGATGTACGTGAGCCTTATGAATATGCTATCGGCAACATTCCAGGCTCAAAGCTGGTTCCGCTTGGAATCATTCCTGAGAAGCTGTCCGAATTTGATAGTGCCAACGAAATTGTCTTGCACTGCAAGTCCGGCAAACGGTCATCAGAAGCGCTTCAGATTCTAAAGCAAGCCGGTTTCAAGAAGCTCAAGAACCTGAAGGGTGGAATACTTGCTTGGTCCGATCAGGTGGACCCATCTGTTCCGAAATATTAGGAGAACGAAAACGTGAGCACAGTGAAGGTCAAACTCAATTTAACTTTTCCAACGGAAAGAGTCAATCAGCCTGTACTCGCACAAGCGATTAAGAACTTTAATGTCTCCGTAGACATACGCCGCGCCGATGTTCAGGCGAATGTCGGCGGATATATTATGCTCGAGATGACCGGCGAAGAAAACGATATTGACTCAGCAATAGCCTTTATGAAGACGCTCGGGGTTGGTGTTGGGTTTATCGGGTCGGACGAAGTTCAAGCATACTGAAATCCCGTAAACTACCCAAAAGTAAAAGGCACGGACTCGAGAGTCCGTGCCTTACTCGGTTGTGATCAACCAATGAACTGGCGGCAAGTTCCGAACAGATAAATCACTACATACGCGGCCAAACCAAAGCGAAGGGAAATCTCAATAAACTTAGGATTTTGCAAACGATACCAGGCCGCAATACACAACATCGGAACAAAACTGATCAGCTTTACGATGCAGAATGTCGCATCACCATACTGCAAAAACGGAGCGAGCATTGGGTTAGCTTCGGTAGCAACCCCGTGGTGAATCATGTACAGAGTCGTAATCATATCTGCAATGCAGATAACTGCAAACAAGACGCTTTCCCATTTCAATATCGATTCTGCAAAACTAACCGATGTAGAACGAGTATTTGTCAGAGCTAACGTCGATGTTGGCATAATTACGTCTCTTTCGTCTGGTGCTTGCTGTTACGACAAGCGAATACACCCGAACAGGAAATATTGAGCATTTCAGCAACAAATAGTCAACGTTGCATAATGCATGCCAACCTGGTAATTTCAAGGACGCAATCGACAATTATTTTAACGGGAAATCGAGCCGACTTGATCGGCAACAGCAAGACAAAAGGTCGGGAGAGTTAGTCGTTTTTTGGCTCGACAAGTTTAACGAGCCAGATGCTGATCAGGAACAACATAACCAGCGGAACCGCCATAACAATCATGGAAAAGGGGTCGTTCGAAGGAGTGACTATCATGGCGAGGGTCGTTATGCCGACAACGATGTACTGCCAGTATTTTATAAGCATAGCCGACCGGATAATTCCCAGCTTGCCGAGCGCGATCATCACAATTGGTAGCTGAAACATCAACCCGAATATGAGCAGCATCTTGACCAGGAAAAGAATATAATCTTCGGGGTCCTGCAAAAGTACTGCCCCCGGAAAATCAGAAAGGTAGCCGAGAAACCACTTCACTGCCTCCGGCATCACCCAGAAGGCCAAAGACGCTCCCAAAACAAATAGCAAAATGGAAAAAGGCGCTACCAGTCTCACAGGGCGTCGTTCGGTCGAAGTCAGACCGGGCGAAACAAATCCCCATATTTCGGTGACGATCAATGGTGCGCCGATTATCAAGCCGCCATAAAGACTGAGCTGAAGACGCAGCATAAACGGCCCGAAAAACTGGTGAAAAACAAATGTACCGGGCGGAAGAAGGTTGACCTGATGGGGCCTGTTTTTCGCCGCATCTTGCAGAGCCTGCACGACAGGGGAAGCAAGAAATCGAAACACAGGATGGAAGAGAGCGTAGGCGACTATACAGCCGCCTACAAGATACGCTGCCGAACGCAAAAGCCTGGTCCGGAGTTCCGCCAGATGTTCTGTTAGTTCCGCTTTTCTCTCGGGGTCTGTACTTGCTGAAGAACGATGCCGACTAAACAACCGTAAAGCCATGACTATTTCGCAAACAGCGGCAGGTGAGCGAGATGAACATTTATATTCCTACCAGATTAGTATCATCGAGCACCTGGAGCTTTAGCGGAGTAGTTGTTGCTGCAGTCCCGCCGGCGCCAGTACCGTTCGCGCCCATTTGCGGCTGCTGACCATCGCCGTCGTCTCCTCCGAAAGGGTTTCCGGGCTGTGGCTGAACAGGAGGTTGTTCAACGGGTACTGTAGCTCCTAATCCCGAAACAACCGCCGACGATGCATTGCCGTCGACCGTGATCTCAGTCCGAACGCGGACAAGCAATTTCGAATTGTATGCGAACCAATAGGTTCTCACGAGGTGAATATTGTCGGCTTGAAAAGGAATTGTCGCGTGCGCGTCTACGAAGAACTGCCCGGGCCCGTCATAAGTTTCAATAACCTTCGCTGTTGGATAGCCGTTTTGCCATTCGAAACTGTCAAGGCGTGCCGTACCATCGAGTATCGTTGGTTGCGCGTTCGCCCAGGTGAGCGATGCCTCGATCTTGGTTTCCCATGAGTCGCCTATAGTAATTCGTCTATTCGGCACTTCGATCACCGGAAAGCCAAAGTGATCGCCAACACTAAATGGAGTTTCTTCAACCAGGACCTGACCGAATTTATTGACCGTTCGATACCGCGACTTTAAGGTGAAAATTGACTGAACGGGAGCCGAACTGCCATGTTCGGAAATAATGCCGTCTTGATAAACAAGATCTCTCAACAAGAATTCGCCGCTGGTAGCATCTTCAATCGTACGTGCAAAACGAATATCTGCAGTCTCGACGTTTTGTGCAGGGCCGTCCCCACCGGTACTTTGACTATTCAACTCGGAATGTCTTTTATAGCGAAGAGTCTGACTTTCAGACCAATCGTAAGAAAGCTTTATTCCGTCGGGAAGGTTAGTAACCTTATTTGCCACCTTGACAGTGGACGTTCCAGATGCTAGTAGGGTCCCCTGCCGGTCATAAACAGCTATTTCGATCTCGTGCGTGCCGTCATCATAATACTTATCGACACCAGGATCATTGGGATCTTGATACGGGGCCTGTGTATCCCACTTGTAGATTAACGAGTCGCCCGGGTCGATCAGCTGGGCGGTTCGAAATACCTTATCGATGGATACCGTGACGTAGCCATCGCTAGGCAAGTCGGCCGGCGAAACTCGAACCGGGACAATCTCCCTTACCGTTGCACCGTCAAGCGGGCGAAGAAGTCGGATGGTGCGGGCGTCGTCTGCTGCCGCATAGGCGACTGTACATAGTGTCAGCAATGACACTATGCCTGCCTTGACGACGAATGTACTGCACAATCGTCCAATCAATCGTATAATCGTGGCCACTTTGGAAGCCTCCCAGTGCTTCATATAATTCCCGCTCCATAAAACGTTCGACTTATTGGCTTTTCGCTCCGGAACCGTTCTGCGCTTCACCTTGTCCCTGCCCGTTGGTCGGCGCAGATACAATTTTAACGTTGTCCGGAATCTCAAATAAGTTGTCATCCAGAGGAACGTTCAACGATATGTTCTGCAAAATGATCGTTGTTACCTTGTTCAGCGACTTATCCGTCGCGATTGTCTTCAACTTGAAGGGAAACTTCGGGTCTTTACTCACCCAAATCTCGACAACTTCATCTCCGTGGTTGGCAGTCGTCTGGTATATGTCGCAGTTGTATCCTTCAAAAACTCCGGACCCTGTTTTGGTTGCGCCTTGCAAATTCGACTTTGTATCGGCGTTCATCCGCTCGAGCAACGGAGGCTGCTTTTCGGTAATCGGTATCTTCTCAGCTTCTTCCGCCGCAGGCGTATAGATATACATCGCGTCTGGAGTTTCAATCTGAGTTACCGGCACATATGAACTCGGGTCGGCAGTGTCGACGCGAATACTGCTTCCCTTGAAGCTGATGGACTGAACATCCCGAAAACTCAATCTGGGTACTGAGATCGTTCTTACTTGATCGAACTGCCCGGATGTCGGAAATCCGATAGTCTTTGCCGCGTGAACGGCTGCCGAACTAGCCGGCAGTAATAGCGCCACCGTTAAAGCAGCTAAATAAGACCGCATCTTCAACTTTGAAATCACCTGTTCCCCTTCGTCTTAGTCTTTGGGTAATTCAGCTTCTGTCGACGCCGCCAGAAGAGCTTTCGCTTTCTCATAGTCGAGGGGAGCAACGAGAATCTCGCCTGCTTGTCCCTCCGCCAGTCCAAAAACGTCTCCAAGTGCCGGACTGGCTGCATGCGTATAAATGACCGGAATGCCTTCCGATTCAAGAAGTCCGCGCACGATTTCTCCATCTTCGACGGAACCCGCGGTGTACACCACCACAGGCTGCTGTAAACTGTTATCACTAGACTGTTCGCTCTTCGCTTCTGCGTCTACTGCTGCTTCCAGGGGAGTTACCAGAACATCTTCGCTCATGACTGCCATACTTTCTGCACGCTCAACCATTCAGCGCGGCTTCATTAACTTTGCCGTAGCCGAAGCGACCACGTTTGCCGCTTCGTCGTACGCTTCCGCCGTCGTCACCACTAATCTCGACTTCTGCGCAACAATCCTCGATTTAAAGAGCAGGGACTGTCCAATCAACGCCGGCCTTATTAATCGCGTAGTTATTTCCGCGGTTACCCATTCTTTACCCAGAGTTGTCAGTGCCACACGCGACAAAACCTCGTCGAATACCAGTGCCAGCAAACCACCGTGAACTCGATCAGCCCAACCTTGGTGCTCCTGAATCGGGACGTAGGTCGTAACGTAATCGCCGGTTTCGCTATCGCGGCTAAACGTCAACCTCAGCCCGATCGGGTTATGCGGACCGCATCCAAAACAGTATCCATCGTCAATCAGCATAGTACTTCGCTGAATAGTAATTACAGATCGCCCCCACCGGGCAACCTTCACACTGAGGCTTCCGTGCATGACACAAAGACCTGCCGTGCTCGATCAAGTGCACATGAAATGAATACGCAGATTCGCGAGGCACGAGTTTCAGAAGATCGTCATGTGCTTGGTCTGCGGATACTTTTGCACCAATCAATCCAATACGGGACGCAACACGGTGGACATGAGTATCTACAGGAATCACTGGCTTTCCCAAATTAAACATTGTTACGCATGCGGCGGTTTTGGGACCAACACCGTGATAGGTTCTGAGGTAATTCACAATCTCACGTTCATCGTTCCATGATCGAAGAAAATCTAGACTCGCCGCACCGGTTCTCGACGTGACATCTTTAATCAGACGTTGAATGCGTGCAGCCTTAACGTCGGCCAGTCCACCACTTCGAAGTGCATCTGCAACCTTCACTTGCGACGCTTTAGCTACAGACTCCCATCCTTCAGGAAAAGTCTCTTGGAGATTTCGATATGCCCGCCCGGAATTCAGGTCTGAAGTATGTTGACTGAGAACTGTCGCGATAAGCGCTCCGAGGATGTCCTGGTCGTACGCATCCTGTCTATACGGTCTCGGTCCGTAGTACTCAGATAGGAGTTCTTCAACTCTTAGCGCTTTCCCTTCAAGCACATCCGAAATGGTTGACACCAACACGTTGAATTATAGCACCACTCGTGAAATCATTACAATTAAATCGCAGTGGACGAACATCGAACTTGACGTGTCCGCCAACAGTCCCTACCTGCAGTAGGCTTGCATCAATGCGCAGACTGTATCGAATGATTGAGGAACAGGTGGACGAAATCTTTACAGATTCCGTAGAACATCTGCTGCCCTGCGGGAGTAAGGAGATAGACGATCAAAACCACCGCCACAAATAGCCTTTGAGTTACTTTACGGATCTCTTCGTCAGAACGACCTGTTTTTAGCATGTGGATCTTAATCAAAACGAGCGAAGGACATCTGTCCAACGCTCGTTTAATTTGGTGGAGAGTAGGGGATTCGAACCCCTGACCTATTCAATGCCATTGAAGCGCTCTACCAACTGAGCTAACTCCCCACAGCGGCTTGTATTATACCTCTCGCTTCGCAGAAGTCAAGATGTAATATAATAACCCATTATCCAAACCTGCCGCTGACATAATCTTCTGTTTCTTTGTTAACCGGATTGGTGAAGATGTCCGACGTTTCCCCGAACTCTTTCAGCACACCGCGCAGGAAAAAGCCGGTATGCTGTGACGTTCGAGCGGCCTGCTGCATATTGTGCGTCACNNCGCTGCTGCTGACCGCCGGAAAGTGAAAAGGCGCTTTTTTTCAAGTCGTCCTTTACCTCGTCCCATAAGGCCGCACCTCGAAGAGTTTGTTCGACAATCTCGTTTAAAGCCTTGATATTCTTTGTACCGTGAATTCGAGGCCCGTAGGCGATGTTATCGAAAATGGACATCGGAAACGGATTCGGCTTTTGGAAAACCATCCCCACCCTCTTGCGAAGTAGCACGACATCTACCGATTTATCGTTGATGTCCTCTCCGTCAAGCATGATCTTCCCTTCAACTTTGCTTCCTTCAATAAGGTCGTTCATCCGGTTCAATGTGCGAAGAAACGTGCTTTTACCGCAGCCCGATGGTCCGATGAGAGCCGTAATCTCTCGCGGGATTATTTTCATGTTGATATCGCTGAGAGCATGAAAGGATCCGTAGTAAAACTGCAGGTTATCTACTGTGATAATTGGCTCGGGAGCCGAATCTGCTTGATGTTGAGGAGTTGCAGTCGAATCGGGTGTGCGTTGAAGATCTTCCGAAACATTAATTGGAGATGCGGTCATATTGTTTTCCATTGCAATTGTCTTAGCTGATTATTTCTCGTCGACGAACTGTTTGCCAGTCGTAATTCTTGTAAGAAGGCTTAAGATGAAAATCATTGAGATCAATATTATCGCGCCCGCCAGAGCAAGATGATTGTCGCTCGGGTATGGCGATTGCG
>PLAD01000001.1 GCA_003134215.1 Armatimonadota bacterium | reverse complement strand
TCGGCTGGCCGCTGATCGAAGCGCAGGCCTGTGGCTGTCCGGTCATCACCACCGACGAGGCACCGATGAATGAGGTGGCCGGCGACGCGGCGTTATATCTCCCTCGACTTCGTCTCAGCGATCACCTTGAGGATTGGGCAAGCGGGGGGGCTGGCGTCTTGCGCCGACTACTGGCGGAATCGCACAGCGATCAGGAACGGCGTGCCGCCAGTGGCCGGGCTTGGGCCAAGACATTTGACAGCGAGCGAGCGAGCGAGGCATATCTCGCCTACTACGANNTGAATCTCTTTGTAGGCCACGGAGCAAATCGAGTATGGCGAATGCGGGTAATCTCGGACTGCTGACGTGGACCGGTTAGCGTTTCCAATGAGGATCATCAATCTCCCGGCGGTTTCATGTGCGATGTTGGGCTTCGGAACGGGCTGCATCGCAATAGCGCAGCTCGTCGGCAATCCGTTGACGCTGTACGCTGAGCAGCGNNAGCGAAAAGCTCGCGTTGGTGTCGCAACACCGCGACGACAGTTGCTCAGCGGCGTTCGGTTCCAGCCATATCCACTTCGGATTCGATCCTCGCGTGTTCGATCGGACGTTGGGTCTCCATGCGATTCCGGCAGATACTCTCAATCTGGCGATCCAGGGGGGCAGCCAGACTGAGCAATTCGCCATGGCCAAATGGTTCCTCGTCAAGTCGCGTCGAGGCCAGACCGGCGGCGATTGCCTGATCATGCTCGAGCTAAACGCCGGCGCCAATTTGGAAGTGCGGCATCTCGTGCACCCACGATCGATCAATATATACGACGCGTCGAACGCGGACTTGAGCCTGAAGTTCTCCGAGGCAGGCATACCATGGATCCGCCGAATCGGACGCTCCGGCTTTGCCTTCGCCGCCACTTCGATGCATTACCTGAACGTGGGCATGCTCGCGAGCCGAGTACTGCCGCACGAAATAAACCGCGCTGTGCTGGTCCGCGAGAGCGCCTTCGATCGGCGCGGGTTGCTGGTCGAACCGCCGGACGCGGCGGGTACTGCGGGCGTAGCGGAAGTATTTCGGACACGTCCGGCGGCGCCCAGCATTGTACAGCTGTCATTGATGCGCGGCCTAACGACGCTAGTGTCGAAATTAGAGCTGGCGGCGGGCGGCAAGGGTGTGGAGTACTTTTTCCTGGTTACACCGAAGGTCACTGATATCGAGAGTTACGATGAGTACCCGGATTGCACCGTTGCGGGCAATCTGCGCGTCGACGTGATCAACGTGGCCCGCCCCCCCGAGTTTCCCGAGCTGTACCGACCGGCGCTCTGGAACGACGTAGCGCACTTGAACGAGGCCGGCGCGGACGTGTATTCGCGTCTCGTTGCCGAAGAGGTGGCCAGGCGCAAGACAAGGCCACGGGTGCCCGAGGACTGCGAAGGTTCGAAGCCAATAATCGCGTTGAATGCGGCCACATCAAAGAATGTGAGGCCAACGGTCGCGGTTGTCCGCTGACTCGCAAATGTTATTTACCGATCTAAAATTTTTTGTGTTCTTCAGTACGGTGCTATTAGTGTACTGGAATCTGGGCACAAACAACGCCCGGAAGTGGTTTTTGCTTGCGGCCAGCTATTTCTTCTATGGGAGTTGGGACTGGCGTTTTGCAGTGATGCTCGCTGTACTGTCCTATGGCGATTATTTCTTCGCCCGCAGGATTGGAGATTCGACCGATGCCCTCATACGTAAGCGATACGTCACGGCCAGCGTGGCGATGAATCTTGGCGTGCTCGGCATATTCAAGTATTTCAACTTCTTCCTGTCGACCGGGGTCAAGTTCGCCACTACTTTAGGTTTCCGGCTGGACCAGCCCACACTGGCGATCATCTTGCCGGTGGGCGTCAGTTTCTTCACCTTCCAATCCCTGAGCTACACCATCGACGTGTATCGGGGCGAGATCACGGCTGTGCGGCGGCCACGGGATTACATGTTGTTCGCCGCCTTCTTCCCGCAATTGGTCGCAGGGCCCATCGTTCGGCCGAAATACTTTCTGCCGCAGTTAGAGAGTTCGCGGGTGGTCGACTACCTGCTCGTCAGACAAGCGCTCGTCCTCTTCCTGCTGGGCTTCATCAAAAAAGCTTGCATCGCCGACAACGTGTCCCCCTATGTCGACGCGGTGTTCAACTCACCCCTGCAATACAGGAACATGGCCGTCGTCGACGGCGTGTGGCTATATGCAGTACAGATTTATTGCGACTTCTCAGGATATTCCGACATGGCAATCGCTGTCGCCGCATTCATGGGCTATCGACTCAGCCCGAATTTCGATTCGCCGTATCTTGCGTCGTCCCTGCAGAACTTCTGGCGCCGTTGGCACATTTCACTATCCACGTGGATCCGGGATTACATCTACTTGTCCCTCGGCGGCCGTTCGGAGAATCGCTTCATTACGTATCGCAACATTCTCTACACGATGCTTGCAGGCGGCCTGTGGCACGGGGCATCGTGGACCTTCGTCGCATGGGGCGGGTTGCACGGATTGGGTCAGGTGACTCAACAGGAATTCAAGAGAACGCGAGTAAGCGGCTGGCTACCAGAGGGCGGCCTTCGCCGCACGCTGTCGTGGTTTCTGACCATCGAATTCGTCTGCATCTGTTGGATACTCTTCCGTGCGCCGAACTTTTCCGCCGCACTTGCAATCGCGGCGCGTTACCTATTTCTGGCGGACGGCGGCTCGCTGCCGCTGCCGCTGCCGGTACGGCTAACTCTGCTAGGTCCCGCGCTACTGGTGCTCCACTTTTTTTTCAATCGCTTCCGCCTTGCCGAACGATTCGCCACGGCGCCTTCTGCCGTCTATTGGTTCGGTACCGGGCTGATTTGGGCATGGGCGGTCTCGATGCTGCCGCTCGGCAACCGTCCGTTCATCTACTTTCAGTTCTAATTCCAATTGCCGGATATTTCGGTTGCCACAATCTGAGTTAGCTCGGCGCGCCGGCTGCTATCGCTTGATCGCGATCGAGGGCTATCTCAAGCTCTACGTCAAACTTTTGAGAATCGGCGGATAGATCGACCGTATTCAAACTTGATCGGTGCCCAACACAGCAGCACTTTTCGGAGTATTACGCGACTTCAGCCAACTACGGACTGGGTTGTCATAATACGTGTCCGCCAGCCAACAGACTACCACCATGGCGGCCACAAAACAGGGCCCGGCCCCTATCCACAGATGCCACTTCGCTCCTGTGTGCCTAAGGAACGCATCTACGAGTCCAATCGTGGGTAGATTCATTGTGTACAAACCGTAAGATATCGCTCCCGCAAACAGAGAAATGCGTCTTAGAATGCCGGTGGGTTGAACAGCGGCGCCGGCCAATACCAAGATGGGGAAAATAATAAACACACAGACCGCGTCCCAAATCACTCTTGGCAAGAATGTTGTTAACGAAAGAACACAAACGAGTGTAAACGGGATGACGATTCCCCATAAATCACCTAACTTTCGCCCAGACATTTCCACTCGGCTCAACAGCACACCGAGAAAGAACGGAAACGCAGCGCGTGGGAATCCGCTTCCAAATGTACGCCAAACATTTCCAATCTGGTCGGATCCGTGCATGTCAATCACGGCGCACAAGACTGCGCCTGACACGATAACAATTAGTACCAGATTTCTGGTTTTGAAAAGCCATCTAAACGCCATTGCATATACGACGTTCATCAACAATTCGAAAAAAAGAGACCATGCCACAGGGTTAATGGGAAAAGTGGTGTCGAACGTCTTGCCAATGGTGGTTGGATTGGGAAGAAAGAAAAATTCAAGTAAAACGTCGGCAGCAAGATCTATCACTCTTGGCGGCGATTCCCCTACCCAAAACTGAGCGACCATCTTCATCGTCCCGATCAATAGCGCCAAAAGATAAAGCGGATAGAGGCGAATGAGCCGTATTTTTAGGAACTCAATGGCATGCCAACCCCGACGGAATTTGCTATCGTAGGCAAAAGCCACCACGAAGCCACTCAATAAGAAGAATAAGTCCACGGCAAGGTAGCCGCTTCTTGGCAAAAACAAGCCAGCAAAATGCTCATCTGCATGCAAGAATACGATGGTTAGTGCAGCAACACCCCTAAGCATGTCTAGTGAAGCGTAACGATAGTTTTGAGCCAAAATGGAGGATCCTGTGGACTGAAGGCAAGTTGATATCGCATCGCGCGGCCTGGAACTGAGCCGAAAAACTGCGCAACTATATCTAAGCTTATCGCTTCGGGCTGAGTGAACGGCGACTGGAAGGTGTTGATTGTAACGGCCTGAACTTTCCTTACGCGACCCCCGCGAGCGAGTGCTGCTTCAACCGCAGCGGCGCACCGGCACCTAAAGCCGCTTTCGTGATGGAGTCGTCATGTGGGACCTTCGTCCAACCAGTACACTGGAATTTGACATATTGAAACGAGCAGAACAATGGTCCAGCAAATTCACCGGCGCGAGACAACCATCCATTTTTCTCCGCGACTGGGCTATCAACGTAAAACTGAGGCGCGACGTCTCCGTCTTTATTCTAAGACATGTCGAACATAGCTCCCCCGTGCTCTAGCATTCGTCCGTTGCCTGGCTATGGGGTTCCTGATGCAAAACGAATATCGGCGGCTTCAATGACGCGCCAAGAGAAAACACTCTCCGCACGTTGCTGTGTCACCGCAGTGGTAGTTTTCATGTTGGCCGGCTGCGGTGCCGGTACGTCCGTGATAGACGTCGCTTCTGCGCTCTCGAGTGCGCATGTGGCTGACGCCGCGACCACTTCGATATCGCAATCCATACCGGCCACAGTCGCGCCGTCCTCGGCAACGCCTTCCACGGCGACGACTTCCTCGGCAACGACTTCCTTGGCGACGACTACACCGGCGACAATCGTGCCCGTGGCCATCGCACCGGCACCTGCCAAGCCGGCGGCGCCGCCACCGGCAACGGCGGCGCCGGCATCATCGTCACCGGCAATCCTCACACCTGCGATCCTGACGCCGATGGTCGTGAGGCCGGCGGCACCCGTGCCGGCAACGCCAGCCCAGCCGGCATCGCCCGCGGACCCTGCCACGCCTCCGCCCGCGACCCGATCGGTATCGCGACAGCCGCCGTTATCGGTCGGCGTATCTGATGAGGAATTCATCGGTCCTTTCGCCGACTGGGTCAACGTCAAGACCGCCTATGGCGCCGTGGGCAATGGCACCGCCGACGACACCGCCGCCATTCAAAACGGGCTCAATGCGCTGCGCAAGTACAACGGCACCACGGGTCCCACCGTGCTGTATTTTCCCGCGGGAACTTACCGTGTCACTCAGACCTTGAAGATGGAGCTAAACCTGGGAGCGAATCTTATCGGTGCCGACCCCGCCACGACGACTATCGTTTGGGGCGGCGCTGCCAACGGCACCATGCTGCTGACCAGCGGTTCATTCGACACCTTGTTCACACGCCTGACCTGGGATGGCAAGAACAACGCGGGAATCGGTATCGCGCAGTGGTGGAACTACGCGACGGACCGGGCCAACTATCAAGGCAGCATCAAGCACGTGGATGAGATATTCCAGAACATCGGCATCGGCATCTATGGCGGCCGCATGGGTGCCGACTATGGACAGGGCGATTCCGAGACCATGATCCTTCGCGTACAGTTTCTAAACCAAACCATCGCGGGTGTGAACCTCGGCAGCTTCAACGCCGTAGATTGGATGATCTGGGACTCCAAGTTCACGAACTGCGCGCGCGGCGTCAGCAACGAATTCAGCATTGGCGACGCAGGCCCAACACCCGGTGCAGGGCAATTCTCGATTAACCGCAGCGTCTTCCAAGGCTCCACTGTCGCTGATGTCACGGTTGGGAACACAACCTACTGGCTCTCCCTTCATGACAATTTCTCGATCGGATCTCAGCGATTCTTTTATGCCGCGGAAGCTGGTCCGAATGCTTTACCGATCATTATGCAGAACAACTCCATCATCGATACTGTTAATCCCATTGCAATCCAGGTGGGCAACGAGGGGCCCTTGATCCTCATAGATAACAAGATCCGCACCTTGCCCGGTGCCTCAGGTCCAGCGATCCAGATGGAGGGGTCGGGCATAACCGCCGCACAAAGCGACCGCGATGTCTACTCAATCGGCAATCAATACAACGTGGCCAATCCCATCTCGTTGGCCGGTACCAACGGGCGGGTGCTCACCAGCGGCGATTCCACAGTGAGCACCGCCAGCATTGCCACGACGGCGCCGACCCTGCCGGGACTGGCCGCGAATCTTGGCCGCGCGATCTACGAGGTTCCGTCGAACGCCAGCGCGGATCAAATCCAAGCGGTCATCGAGACGGCGGCGAGCCATGGCGCCAACGCGGTCGTGCACCTGGCGGCGGGCAGCTACTACGTCAACCATACTTTAACCGTGCCGGCCAACGCGCAGATTCAAATCGCCGGCGATTCCCCGGCAACCACCTTATGGTGGAGCGGGAGTTCACCGATCGGTCCGGTTTTCAGTCTCGCGGGCCCGAGCTTTGCAACTCTACGGGATCTCACGATCGTGGGCAGCACGGTGACGGCCGTAGCGTTGACGGGTGCAGACCAACCAGGCGGCCGTATCTTCGTCTCGGGCTCCTATATGAGCGCGGTATCCGTGTCGGGCTTGTCGCAAACGCGACTGGATGCCCAGGCCAACACACAAATCGGCAATCTTACGGCCATGTCAAGTGCCAGCGTACTGTCGGTAGGTGGCTGCGGCGTCCCCATTAGCCTGCTTGGCAACAGCAGCGTGCTCGTCAGCGACTGCTGGTTTGAGGGGACCCGATCCAATCTGTTGGATCTTGAATCCGGCCATGTTACGTTGTTGGGCGGTCTGTTGGCACCTTACTCGGATGGTTACTCCCCGGGCCTAACCAAATCGGCGCCCGCCATCGAAATCAACGAGTTCACTGGCCAGGTCGCCCTGATCGGCGTAAGTCTCAATTTACCGACCAGCAGCAACGGTATTTTGGTGAAATCAGCCTCCGCAAATACCCAGGCAGTCTTTGTCGGTCTATCGTCCAACGTCGCGGGATTTCTCACGAATGACGTAAGCATGGATGCAGTAGGCGCAGTGCTTTCCAAGGATTATATCTCTGGCTCAGGCAGTTACGATATTCCCGACGCGGGCGACACCGGTTCCGCCTTCATTAGCACAAGCTTCGCCCAAGCACGCAGCGTCGTTTGGGAAACGACACCCATGATGCATATTACCAATGCAACCGATGTGCGACTGTTCCGGATCGCAACACCTAACACCGCCATTGGACTGAGCGTCTCAAACTAGCGGGGACAGATTTAACGCGATACGATCGCAAACTTCGTTTGTACGTTTCGCGCGAGCATAATCATGCCCGATTCTCGGGACCAATTCGCAAAGCGTGAATAGTCTGCGTTTTTTTGTTTCCCACCGACCGTGAAATCAAAGTCCTTATCGGAAAGATTACATAGATTTTGACACGAATTGACGGATTATTTAGTAATTCATCAGGCGCCTATTGGAAATCTCGAAAATCAATGCGCCGGTCGGGTTAAAAAGGTAATTTTCGATATCGCAGAAGGCGTCATGGATAATCTAGGCATACTTCGACGGAAGCATGGATTTGTTGGACCAACATTCAGTATTGCTAATCGCATTCGCCGCCTGCTTTGGTTTTCGACTTGGTTGATAATGGCCCGTTGGACACCACCGGGGATGCATAAATGGAGAGTCCTTCTCTTAAACCTGTTCGGGGCTCGGGTTTCTTCCAAGGCATACGTTTATGGGAGTGTTCGCATTTGGGCACCATGGAATCTCGAGATGTTACCATTTGGTACACTCGGCCCTGAAGTTCGGTGCTACAACATCGCGAGGGTCACGATTGGCTTTAAAGCCGTCGTATCACAGGGCGCACACCTTTGTACGGGGTCTCACGACTACCGCGATTCGGCGTTTCCCCTTATCGCGCAGCCAATATCGATTCTCGACCGAGCTTGGGTCTGTGCAGATGCATTTGTTGGACCGGGAGTCGTTATAGGGCGTGGCGCGGTACTGGCTGCGGCATCTGTGACGTTCGAAGATCTCAATCCTTGGACAATTTATCTTGGCAATCCAGCTGAAGCGCACAAATACAGAGATGTCATAGATGATGAGGCCGAGATATGAGCGAAGTTCACGACGTATGCGTTATAGGAGCGGGTCCCGCGGGAATTGCGGTAGCGATCAGACTATCAGAACTCGGTCACAAGGTCGCGCTTGTAGAAAGTGGATTCGAAAATTTTAACGCAACGGCGCAGGAACTATCTAATGCGGAATTGACTAACGCGAAATCCCACGCGTTAATGACGGATGCGGTAGTCCGGATACTTGGCGGAACTTCGGCAGTTTGGGGTGGACGATGTGTTCCCTATGACCCGATCGACTTTGAGACACGCGATTACGTCGAACATTCAGGTTGGCCAATTACCAACGCCGACCTGCGCCCATACTACATATCCGCCTGCGAGTTCTTAGGAGTTGGCGAGCCATCGTTTAACGTTCGGAATTGCACTGCCCTCGAGACGAGAGACCTACTATTCAGCGACACTTTCAGGTCCGGAAACTCGCTCTGCGGCAATAGGCTGGAGCGATGGAGCCAACGTCCTAGAATTTGGAGTACCTATCGAAGTCGAGTTCTTCGCAATCGACGGATTGACTTGATATCTGGATTCACATGCATAGGATTTCTCCACGGCGTACTAGGCAATCCAGTAAGCCATGCTTTATTGTTGTCCACTCTGGGGGGCGAAACTGCGCCTAGGAAGCTGAATGCCCAACAGTTTGTCATTGCATGTGGAGGGATAGAGAGCACACGATTAATACTCAATTCCATAAATAATCCGCAGGGCATAAAGGTGCCCGTCCGCGATATAATCGGACGATTTTACATGGGTCATCCTTCGGGCAAGATTGCTGACATAGAGTTAGCCGGTGATCCATCAAAAACAATATTTAATTTCGAAAAGGACGGAAATGTTTACGTTCGGCGTCGTATCACATTCCCCTCATCCGCCTTGGATCGTGAATCCCTCTTAAATATTGCTTTTTGGCTAGACAACCCCAATATCGCCGATCCGCAACACGGTAACGGAGTTTTGTCTGCAGCGTATTTGGCGATCGCTAGTCCATTGTTTGGTCGATATCTAGCACCGGCAGCGATCCGTAACAGCATCTTGAAATCTGGTGTATCGGACACATTCGCTCATTTAAAGAACTGCCTTGTGCATCCATTCGATACAGTTGGCTTTTGCACACAATTCGCATATCGCCGATACATACGGCGTCCGCGCTTACCGGGGTTTTTCGTTCATAATCGGACGAACCGATATGCGCTGCACTTTCACTCTGAACAGGTTCCGAATCGCAATAACGAAATCGCGCTGATTCACGACAAGGATAAACTCGGACTACGGCGAGTGCGGATTACACTTGAATGGTCACCACAAGATCTTGATTCGATAGTGAGGGCGCACGTAAGACTTGACAAGTTGCTAGTTGAACAAGGCATAGGTCGATTGTGGTTCAGGTATCCGATGGATACCGTGTCGGAAGCAATTCGTCAGCAGGCGGTAGACGGATTCCACCAAATTGGGACTTTACGAATGGGAAATGACCCCCGTACATCAGCGACAGATTGCAACGGTCGAATCCGGGGTACAACGAACGTCTTCGTGGCAAGCAGCGCAGTATTCCCTACATCTGGTCAAGCCAATCCCACTCTAACTCTAATCGCATTTGCCCTAAAGCAGAGCGAATACATTCATCGTTGTCTCAAACTCTGAACGTGCCTCCACCACTTCGTTTATCGCCACTGGGTTTTGGCTGCGCTCCGGTCATGGGAAAGCGAGGAAAGCGGGAATCGTTACGTGCTATGTCGTTTGCGTATGACTTGGGTATTTCGCATTTTGATGTTGCTCGCTCTTATGGATTTGGTCGTGCCGAAGGTATCCTCGGGAAATTTTTGCGAGGGAAGCGATTGAATATTACGGTAACCACGAAATTTGGCGTGGTCCCTCCCACCTTGAGCAGAATGAGCCGCGCCCTCGTCCCGCTTGCGCGGAGCTTGGGGCGATTGTCACCAAAAATCAGCCAGGCATTACGACGCAAATCTGGTGAGCTGCTGATCGAGCGCCGATTTGATTCGGCCTATTTGTCCAATTGCTTACACGCATCTCTAACTGAATTGAATACTGACTATATCGATATATATCTTTTGCACGAACCTCTACCTCTCGTAAAGTCGAACGCGGAAGATATCATTGCCATGCTACTGAAATTCATTGCTCAGGGGAAAATCTGTCGTTGGGGATTGGCGTATCGGAATCCGAGAGATCATTTATGGGGCAGTTGCCTCGAACCGGAGATAGTGCAAGCGGACGGAAACATAGATACGTTGTCGGACGCGAAACACCTCGGCGGTCCATCTTCTCAGACTATCATCACTCGACCCTTTTTTGGAGGAATTCAGAAATGGGACGATCGACGGAACGGGCAAGACGACCTAGCGACAAAGCTGATGGCAGTGGAATTCCGAAAGAGCGACATTCCGGCGGTATCCCTCGCGCTGGCGAGACGTTTATCTGGGTCGAACGGATCGGTGGTTTGTTCGATGTTTACTCCTGCACATATCATTGAAAACGTTGGCCTGATAAGCTCGATCGACCGGGATTCTAGGATTCGTCGAATCGTGGAAATGTTCGTGGCAATGGACCGAGGTACTGGGATCGCTTTGGGATGATCAATGCTGGGTTTTGCTTTTGTTTTATTTTTGTTTTTTATCCTTGATACGCCATTTT
>PLAD01000275.1 GCA_003134215.1 Armatimonadota bacterium | reverse complement strand
AAGATTAATCGAGTTCGCTCACGCAGAGCGAATTGTTGACGAGGCAGTTAATGAGTTCATGCTCTCCCGCCAGGCTCTGGATGCCACTCCTCTTATCATCTCGGTTCGGGAACGCCTGGAATCGATGCGTCTCGACGAGATGGCGCGTCTTCGAGCACGCCTTCCTCTTTTAGACGAACGAGAAATTAAGGCAGTGGAACAAAGCCTCCAATCGTTCAGCAACAAAATAGCGCACGACGCGATCACAGCCATCAAAGCGAGCTTTCAGCAGCGAGATGAAAACAGCTATGCTCGTCTTAGCGCGATCAAGGCGGCATTTGGGCTTGATGAGAAGGTAGAGAAATGAGCTCGGTCCCATTTCTCGTCCTGGGCGCGTTCGGCTATCTCCTGGCCTCGGTTCTTTATATCGCCTACCTGCTGAAAACACAGCACTCGCAGCAAATTGCATTTTTGCATGCGGGGCGTCTGGCCGGAGCGTTCGGGGTGATTTGCCACACGACAGCAATCGGGCTGCACTGTATGAACACGCATCACACGCCCATCTCCACAGGGCCTGAGGCGATTTCTGCAACAGGTTGGTCGATCGCGATTGCTTACTTCTTCGTTGAGGTCTCGAATTGGAAAAGACCTCCATCAGCGCTTGGAGCCGCAGCATTTCCGATCGCGTTTATTTGCGTCTTTACCGGATCGACAATGGCAGCGCCTAAACGACAACTTTCGGGATTTCATCTGCAGTTACTCGATAGTTCCCTGGTGAGCCTGCACATCATGGCGATTATCTTCGCCTTTGGACTGCTGACGCTCGCCGTCTGCTGCTCCCTACTCTATCTTATAGAACACCGGCTGCTAAAACAGAAGCGATTGTTCGGGGGGATATTTTCAAAGCTGCCACCGCTGGCAGATGTCGACCATCTGGCCTTTACGCTAGTTTGTCTGGCGTTCCCACTGCTGAGCCTGGGAATTATTGCTGGGATTATACGCGCAGCGTCGTTCCCAGTACCATTTTTAAGCTGGGCGACCGACCCTCCAACCCTAGCGGCCGGTGTTTGCTGGCTGATCTACGGGCTCTACCTTTGGGCGCACGCCACATCGAATTGGCAGGGGCTGCGGGCGAATTATTTACTGCTCGCGGGACTTTTGATTGTCGTCCTCACGTTCTTTGCCCCCAGCCACCTGCACC
Organism: Armatimonadota bacterium; assembly: GCA_003134215.1. Classification (GTDB taxonomy): domain Bacteria; phylum Armatimonadota; class Armatimonadia; order Armatimonadales; family Capsulimonadaceae; genus BOG-944. The sequence goes on along the minus strand of PLAD01000275.1, from coordinate 1,374 downwards.
GATTCTCTTAATCAACAAATTCGTAGCGCGTATTTCGCCTGCGAGCCGTGTAGCCGGCATCGGCTATCAAGCGCTCGATCTCTTCGATCGGGACAGTAAAAACGCATCCGGCTGCTGAAACTACATTTTCTTCCATCATGGTCGAGCCGAAGTCGTTGACTCCGTAGCGCAGAGACAGCTGCCCAATCTTCGGACCTTGTGTCACCCATGATGCCTGCAGGTTTGGGAAGTTGTCCAGCATAACTCGCGAGATAGCAATTGTCCGCAAATAGTCGTACGCTGTAGCCCGATGGCCTCCAAGCTCAGTACCGTCGGGCTGATAGTTCCAAGCAATAAAGGCCTTAAAACCGCCGGTCTCGTCCTGTAAGTCTCGCAGTTTGATCAGATGTTCCACACGGTCTTCGAATGTATCGACGCTGCCGTACATCATGGTCGCTGTTGTTGGCAGACCAACTTGGTGCGCAACTCGCATACAATCGAGCCACTCTTCCGCTGTATCCTTGTACGGAGAGATATGCTGACGCACGCGGTCAGTAAGAATTTCTGCGCCGCCGCCGGGGACTGAGTGCAGGCCGGCTTTTTTGAGACGAGATAGAGTCTCGGCCATGGAAATCTTGGAGATGTTTTTGATATAGATTAATTCAGCTGGTGAAAAGGCGTGCAGAATAATATTGGGAAATTTCGACATGATCGACGAGAGCAAGTCCTCATACCATTCGATCTTAAGCTTGGGGTTGAGGCCGCCCTGCATCAGGACTTCGATTCCGCCGACATCGACCATTTCCTGGATTTTTTGGTAGATCTGTTCCTTCGGAAGGACGTAGCCGCCTTCTTCTCCAGGCTTACGGTAAAAATTACAGAAGGAGCACCGCACCCAGCAAACATTAGTGTAATTGACGTTTCGTCCGACGATATAAGTAACGATCGGCTCGGGATGCTTTTTCCAGCGAACATAATCGGCAAGCGCTGCAATCTCGACGATGTTCGAGTGATTGAACAGGCGTACACCGTCATTATAGCTTAAGCGAACGCCTGCATAAACCTTTTCGGCAATATCATCGATAATTGATGTCGAAACAGTAAGCTCTTTTTCGATTAGCGCCATTCTCTTTGTCTCTTCTCTAACAAGCCACACATTGTGAAATAATGCACGATTTAAAATCAGTTTACTCTATCACTTTGTTCTCGTCAATAGAACGCCCGCGGCAGAACCGTAGTTCCGTAGCTCTTTTACTCGACGCCGGATTCATAATAAAGATTATAAATATGGCACGCTATAACCTTGACACCTGTGGAAAGGCTATGCTATACTTCAGTCCGTTCGCAAGTTGCGGAAGGGGAACCTTTGGGGTTGTAGCTCAGTCGGTTAGAGCG
>PLAD01000056.1 GCA_003134215.1 Armatimonadota bacterium | reverse complement strand
ACTCGAAGTTTTTCTAATGCTCTCCGCGCCGCTCTTCGAGAAGACCCGGATGTCATTCTGGTCGGCGAAATGCGCGACCTCGAAACGATGCAGTTGGCGATTTCAGCAGCCGAAACAGGACACCTGGTCTTTGCAACTCTGCACACGAACAGCGCTGCGACGACTGTCGATAGAATTGTCGACGGCTTTCCGGACGGTGCTAAAGGTCAGGTACGTCTGCAGCTTTCGAACAATCTCCAAGCGGTAATCTGCCAGACTCTGATTCCCAAGGCGGATGGCAACGGTCGAGTCGGAGTACAGGAGATCATGATCGCAACTCCGGCGATCCGAAACCTGATCCGNNCATCCAAACCAGTATGAACCATGGAATGATCACGATGGATCAGAACCTTCGCGAACATTACATGCGCGGCGTTATTAGTTACGACAACGCTCTTTCGCGCGCGATCAATCCCGAAGAACTCAAGAGAATGCTCGCATCAAACGACACGCCTGCCGGTGCCTCCGGCGGCGGACGAGGACATTGACGAGTTTCGATTCGATAATCAGAGAATAAATCAATGGCAACATTCGCTTATACAGTCCGCGATTCAACTGGAGTTACCCGTACCGGCACATCCGAAGCCGAGAGTGCGGATCTTCTTGCTCGACGTTTGCGTGAGCAAGGTTTTAATGTCAGTGAGGTCAAACCGACCAAGGCTGCGAAAAAGAAGGGTTCAGGTAACTTTCTCCAGAACTTTCAAAAGGTCAAAGTCACCGAACAAGCGATCTTCTTTCGACAATTTTCGACAATGGTCGATGCCGGCGTCTCACTCGTACGCTGCTTGAACGTGCTTGGAGAGCAAACACAAAACCCCCGGCTTCGGAGAATTATCGTCGATATCCAGCATGAAGTGGAAGCCGGACAGACGCTCTCGAAGAGCATGTCGAAGTTTCCCAGCGTGTTTAATAACCTGACGATCGGTCTCGTCCGTGCGGGCGAGGTCGGAGGCGTCCTCGAAGAAACTCTGCAGCGTCTCTCAACGTTCCTTGAAAAGGACGTCAAGATGAAGAACAAGGTTAAGTCGGCCTTGACTTATCCGGCTGTCACTCTTGTCCTGGCACTCGGTATCGTTATCTTCCTCTGCGTCAAGATCGTCCCGACGTTTGTCGGATTGTTCAAGTCGATGGGCGCCGGCCAGCTGCCCGCAATCACTCAGTCGCTTCTTGACTTCTCTAGCTTTCTGATCAATGACGGCTGGCTCGCGGCGCTCATTGTCATGGCTTTCATGGCCGCTTTTAAGGCATTCCAAAAGACCAAGTTCGGTACTCATGTGTGCGACAAAGTGACTCTAAAGCTCCCTGTCGTTGGTTCGCTTATTCATAAGGTGGCGCTTGCGCGTTTCTCGGCGACGCTCGGCACTCTACTGGTAAGCGGCGTCCCAATCTTGCAGGCGCTGGAGACAGTCGCGGGTATCGTTGGCAACGCATTACTCTCGGATGCGATTATGGAAGCGCGGGCAAGAATCCGCGAGGGAGATCAAATTGGAGAGCCCTTGAGAAAGTCTGGCCTCTTCCCGCCGATGGTCGTCCATATGATCTCCATTGGTGAAGAATCGGGCGCCCTTGACGCTATGCTTTCGAAGATCGCGGAGTTCTATGAAGACGAAGTGGAACAAGCGCTGGCCGCCCTTACAGATGCGATCCAACCCGTTCTGATCGTCTTTCTGGGGTGCATTGTTATGTACATTCTTCTTGCGATGTGGATGCCGATCATCGGCCTCATCAACTCGCTGACCGGCGGTGGAGGCAGCGGCAGCAGCGGCGACAGCTAAAAGTTGTCTCGTAGTCACGCAATTTGATGCAGCATAATCTTTGGATATTGGGGCTGGTGACGGCTGCCGTTTACGGTGTCGTTGTCGGCTCCTTTTTAAACGTAGTCATTTGGAGAGTCCCGCAGGGTTTGTCGATAGCGTCGCCGGTGTGGTCATTTTGCCCGCGCTGCGAACACCGCCTCAGCACGATGGACCTCCTTCCGCTGGTGTCATTTCTGGCTCTGGGGACAAAATGCCGGTATTGCAAATCTGACATTTCCTGGCGCTACTTTACAGTCGAGGCCCTCACCGGACTTTTGTTTACGGCGGTTTACCTCATCTACGGCTGGAGCATCGCCAGTATCGTCGGCTGCCTGTTTGTTGCGCTCCTTGTGGCGATATTCTTCATTGACCTGGATACATTCATGATCCCGGATGAGTTGAGCGTACTCGGCGTCGCCCTCGGAGTGGTTTACAACTTCCTCGCGTTGATTCATTTAGTCCCTGCCCGTGAAGGAACGTCGCCTTGGATGCATCTGGGTTCATTAACAATTCCGAACTCGCTCTTCAGTGCGATCGTCTGCGCTTTGATATTCCATGGCGTCAGTCTTGCAGGTTATGTGTACTATACGTCAAGGATCGGGCTTCCCGAACCGACCGGCCGTCTGGGCCGATTTTTGGTCGGTATTGTCGACGACTATGTTTACCTCTTACTCAAGTTCAGCGGCGCGGCATTGTTGATCCCGGCGGCTAAAAGCTTTGTAGTGAGCCGCGAAATGTCCGATTTAGAGCCAGTTCAGCTCAGCAAAGAGGAAGTTGCCGCCGAACTGGAGAATGAAGAAGAGCAAACTGGAATGGGACAGGGCGATGCCAAGCTTGCCGCCATGATTGGCGCCTTCCTGTTCATCCCGCAGTCGCTCGTTGCATTTATGGCCGCGTTCCTGGTCGGCGGTCTGACCGGAATCTTCATGATCGTCTTTAATAAGAAGACCGGAAGAACGGCGATTCCATTCGGGCCATACCTTGCGGCCGGTGCGATGTTCAGTTTATTATTTGGAAATAAAATTATAATCTGGTATCTTGCCTACGCCTTTTCAAAACAGTAGGTGAAGGCGTAGCATATCTATAGAAATGCCCATTCGATTCTCTCGACGACCGTCGTTAAAAATTAAAGTAGGAAGTCCCGCAACATTTTTCCCGCCGCCTCAGTCTTATCGTTGAACCGGAAGTGTGGATAACCAATATGCGAACATCGAAGTTTTCGAATCTTGCGGTAAATAAAGAGTCCCATATCGTCAGGCGAGCATTCTCTCTGATTGAGCTGCTCGTCGTCATAGCTATTATAACCATACTCACGGCATTGCTCTTTCCAGTATTCGCAACTGCTCAAGAGAATTCGCGCGAATCATCTACAATCACGCATATGCAGCAAATACAGAGTGGCCTTGCGCTCTATAAGCTGGACAATGGGCAGTATCCACAGGTTCTATTCGGTTATGCTCCGAACAGTACGACTCCAATGTCGGACAGTCTGGATATCGGCAAATATAACGCGACCTTCGGCAGCCTCTATCCCACGTACGTGAACGATTATCATGTTTTCATGTCGCAAGACAATCCCGTAGACAATTCGCCGACATCGACAGTCACGCTCGATTCGACTGAATTAGGATCATGCACTCCGACTTCGACAACCTGCCTTACAGGTACGCAGCTTAATGTCGTACAGAGGGCGTTCTATCTGATGGACGGCTTCGATATCAGCCCGCGCTTGGCGAATCTCGGAACGCCTAATCAGTTTTATGCCGGCAACTCTGCGTCGCAATATCAGTACGTCCTGCGCTATCAACGAGATTGGACAAATATATATACGCTTTCGTCGGCGAGCACAGTGCCTTCTGGCGATATTGGCTACGACACTTCGGCGTATGAGACCTACTTAAGGCAGTTGAGATGGCACAGTCCGCCGGCAGACAGCTACGTCACCAGCGTGACCTATCATGTTCCGAACGCAAACAAAGTCATCGTCCTCTTCGAATCAGGGAGTGCGGTGAAGATGACGCCCGATCAGTATCGGCAGACCAGCGATCCGACGGACTATCCGGGATACGACGATTCCACAAGCTGCTTTAACACCGTAGGCGGAACGGAAACCTGCTCCCTGAACGGCACAGATAATCCTGCACAGTTTTGGAAGATATCAAACACGCAATAATCCATCGGGACGTTTGTCAATATATGCACAATTCTCCTGCAATGGCGCAAGTACGTACGATAAAGGCACGAAGAAGGAGCGCCCGGATTGGGCTTTCTCTGATCGAAGTGCTGGTTGCCATTTCTATCCTAACGGTCGGTATGCTTTCCATACTCATTCTCTTCCCTGCCGGCCTGTCGACTCTGCAGGTTTCGGCAAATTCTACTAATGCCGACCGGCTAGGACAGGCGGAACTAGAAAAGGCCGGAGCGAGTCAGGTTCAGCTGATCGCGGCGATCTACGCAAATGACGACTCAACCGCGGGTATTAATCCGGTAACTTTGATACAAAATTCCGGCGATTATATAAGCAGTGTCGGTACTTTAGCGACAACTCCCAACGATTCACTTTCCAACGGCACGGATGTCGATGCATTTCGATCTATCCAGGGCGAGACTGTCCGCATACCCGCGCCTAATGCTCAAGGCAACTCGCTTTATACGCTGGTAGCCGATCCGATCGAATCCGGAAGCTTGACCGTATCCGGTACTCCGTGGCAGGGCGTGTCCGGCGACTCCGGGGCCGGCCCTGCATATAATGGAGTGCCTCAGTCCGATGTCAATTACTCAGATCCGACCTCGCAGTTAACGGCTGGACAGTCGCAGTATTTGATCGACTACACAAACGGAGAAATCGCCCTCGCAGCCGAGCCTACAGGTTCAACTGCATACGACGAGCCGATTTCGATTACGGTTACCGGCGCAGATGGTAAGAGCTACTTGCAGCTGTTGACTGTCAAGAAATTGCAGGTGGGTCAATGGGTGCCTCTGTCAAGCCTGGTAGACACATCCGACGGAACGACGGCGGGAACCGAGCCGCCGACGCCGTGGGCAGCCGGTACGGACGTACTAGTAAGGAACTTTACGCAGGTGGGCGGAACAACCGGCTATACCGCGCCGGGAAGCTTCACGTCTGATCCGTACCAGTGGTCGTATTATCTGCCGGATTACGCCTCGTCCAATCCAACTACTTATCCGTCCGCAAATCTCGGTGTAATTGTCTTCAACCCCGCGACAAGCACAATGCACGGCCCGAATGGGCGGCCGCTGGAAGCCCTGCTTAGCTACAAGACCTTTGACTGGCACATCATCAGCGAGGACCGGCTCATCAACTCACTAGAGGGGACTACGCACCTCAGTCTGATCAGTCTGTTGTCCGCGACTGCCGGCGATAAGTTGAGTGACAATTCGACACCCTTCACCGGCCTGTTCACATATTCCCGTATAACCAACCCGGACTTTATCGTCCTGGATATGGATAAGGGCAATGTGTTGGTAGAAGGTCAAGACTATACTGTCAACTATCCCAGCGGCAGTATCTCCTTTATCAATACGACGAATGGGACCTATGCAAATGACCATCTGCGCATCTTTTACCACGCGGCGAAGGACTGGGCTGTGGCCTTGGCGCGCGCGCCGATAGTCTATTCTAACGCACCAATCACTACGAGCACGCCGCCGCTCAGTTGTTATTCGGTGTCTGGCACATTAGTTTATTTTCCCCTGGCGGATATTGGAAAACAGGTAGACATAAGGTTCCAGTACACAGCATCAGGCTCAACTTCGGCTATAACGTCCGAAGGGCTTTATACGATAATTGCAAGCGGTACCAACTTGGCTGCGGTCAACCTTACCGACGCGACACAAAGTCCCGCGACGATTCCCAGTACGGCGACAGTGACCACCCCGTTATTGTCGGTTAAGGGAGTGTCGATGAGCGCCATAGTGATTTGGAAAGACAACGGAATCTGGCATAACCGTACATTGTCGACAGTCCTCCCGACCGTGTCGAGTTCCAGTGCGACGAACGAGCAATGAAGAAAAATAATTACACATCACTGCACAAAAGGAAATTGTCGGCTGCAGCGGCCTTTACCCTCATTGAGGTGCTTGTCGTAATTGCGCTGACAGTAGTTCTATTGACAGTGCTGTTTTTGCCGTTAATTCAAGCGTTTAACTTTACCGGGCAGGCTCAGGCCATCGCGCAGGCCCAGGACGCCGCGCGCCTGACGACAGAGCAGCTCACGCGCGAACTGAGCAGCGCAGCCACCGTCCGCGATACCACAAACTACTTTCTCGACCTGCCGCTGCAAAACAAGTCCGGAAATCAGATTCTCGCTCACGCCTACAACGCTTATATCGATATCGTCCCGCCGAAGGTTCAGGCTGGAACGATAATCGACCCTACAATCGATCGTAACAATCCGACGCAAACGGTTGGCGCTTCTGCGGGAATTACCGGAGTGAACCCTGAACTTTCCGGTGCAGACATTGCGCTTCCGCTGTCTGCTGGTTCGACTGTCATTCGGTACTTTATCGGGCTGCGGTATCCGATCGATCCCAATTACGTTCCGGCAGCCGTAATTGGCGATACAGACGGTACATCCGCTGATTCGGTTGCAGACTCAACTTTTGCCAAACCCGGCGACCCGCAGCCATATTCGAACAGATACGATGGAGTCGATATCTCCGCGTCAGATGCGCACTATTCGAGCTATGTAGCGCAGCAAGGCCTGAACAACACTTACCAACTCTATCGAGTCGCCTTTCAACCGTATGCGCCGACCGGATCGGGACCGACAGCCACTTATTCTGTTAACAAGAACCTGCTTGATGTTACATCGTCGGGGGCGCCGATCATGGACGATCCAGACTTTTTTCGCGTCGTGCTTGCCGGAGAGCGCAACCTGGCCCAAGATTCGACCGGAGCCACGCTTTACACTGCAACAACTGCAAAGGTACATAACGACCGTGTCTACAACTGGTACAAAATCGCCAAGGAAGTCATTGCGACACGTGACATTGACCTGGTCGGCTTAACTAGAACCGGCAGCAAAATAGTATACGACGCGCACGGCAATCCCGTGGACAGCTACGAGGTTACTTCTGGCGGAACTACTCCTAACTATAGCGAGCCAATCGTGAGAACGACGGTCAACTTCGCTCCGGGACTTATATCGAACGATTCGATGGCGGCCTCTACGACGTCGGATCAAAGCCAGGGTTATGGCGAGTCTCCGAGTTCGAATGTCTCTTCGCTTCCCTATGTCCCAACCTTATTCGAAGCGCAATACGGCAACTGGCAGGGCACGCCGGCGGTGACAATTACCAAATCCGGCGTCGGCGCCACCGTGACGACATTGCAGAGCCGACTTTACACGTCAGCCGACCAAACAGCTGGTTACACCTATTTGGGCAGCCCCAACTACTCTGGAAACACAACTATAACGCCAGGGACAGATTTGATACTGGCGAATGTGACAAGCGGCTCTCCAGGTACTCCGGTTTATGATATTACTGCGGGCGCGCCGATCTGGAACAGTGCCACACTGCCTTCGCCAGCTCCGGTCTACGACGCCCTCCTGCTAGACACAAGCCGTGGTGAAGTGAATTTTTCACTGCCGGCCCTGCCAACCTACACTGGCTCGGGAGCAGCTCCTGTTCCAGCTAATACGTACTTCCAGGTGACCGGCCCGTTTAACCTGTACGATGGACAGTCGGCGACGAATGTGCTCTACTTGGGCGACTACGGTTTGCTTGACGGAACTCCGCTGCCTGCACCAGCTACCGAAGCGACTTCCGGTGTTCCGAACAGCGCATCTCCGGTGCAAAACGCGACTCTCGTTGTCAACTCGGAGCGTGTAGTCGGTCCCGACCTTGCGAGCGGCATCGTGGGTTCGGCCCCAACTGCCGACCTGGTTCAGTACACCCGCGTGCCCTCATCACCTACTTTGCCTGACCAGTACAGTGTGGACTATCAGAATGCGACCATCACCTTCGCTCCGGACCATGTTCCAACCACAGTCCAGGTGGCGTTCGATTATCAGAACAACCTGAGTACAAGCACGACGACAGACACGACCGATACGCTGCAAGCGTCCTATTATACGGCGGCGATCATGCGCCTTAACCTGGGTATACGTGTTTACAGTTCCGCGACAAGCGCGTCGCAATACTTCTCGCTTAACTCCCAGGTCGGAGTAGGTAACGCAAAGGCTAATTGATGCGCACTTCGCCGGAGAAGACAATCAACTTTAATACAATCAAGCGAGTCAGGGCGCGCCGTAAGCAACAGTCAGGTCAGTCCTTGCTAATCGCGCTTGCGGTGCTCTTCCTGCTCGGGTTCCTGGGCGCTTTGTTTGCATCGATCGTCGTGCGCAATCTATCGAATGCTCAGTCCGCAAACGAGACTATCAATACCGATTATTTTGCTCAGGCCGGGATTAACTACGCAAATACTATGCTGCAGACCAGTCCGCTCGGCGCCGACTGGCGACCACCTCTGCAATATACCGACTCTACTCAGTCAGCGCCGTCTGCCGCTGCGACCGCCTTGGGCCCTCCGCTGGTGGAGGACCCTGACTACAAATGGCTCAATGCGGGTTACACCCGATATAATATGAGCGGCGGACGATTCTTGTTGAAGGTGACATATAACCCGGATCAGTCTGGAACCAATGCAAGCTATTCACCCAACCAGAACAAAAAGTACATTCAGATTGACAGCATCGGCCGCATCGGAGTTGTTGATGCAAACGATCCGACGACATTTACACAGGATCCCCCGGATCTGCGACGCAGTGAGCTCACGGCGTACAAGCCGATTGGTATAGTCGATTATTCACGATTTATCACCAACAAAGACAGCAGAACCGATACTGCGAACCTTGGTGTCCCAAGTGAGACCTCGCCGTCCACCGCGACCGGCATCAACTACAGCGGTGCAGTTTACACCCCTGGAGTCGTGGACTTTAACCCGTCCTCACTGCCTGCCGCCGACCCGTACACTCCGACCGCATATCCGTTGGTAACGACTTACGGGTCGACGACCGACTACAGCGCCGTATCAGCGACATCAGGGACGGCCTACAACGCTCTGGGTGGAGGCTCACTTCGCTCGAATATGAACCTTCGCCTCTACGGTGAGAATAATGTTTACTTAAACACGACATTCGGGGACGACTGGGAAGTTGCAGGCAATCTTACTTTCGACAACTACAACTCAACAACGGCGGGCACCGCGTATGGCAATCTTCAGGCGCAATGTACGCTTTATGCGCCCGATGCGACGACTGCGACTGTCACCGACAACTATCCTGTCTATCCGTCGAACTCGGTAGGCACAGGCGTATCATTCGACACCTACTACGGTGCGNNAGCACGTCGTCGGACGTTAACGGTTCCCCGCGCTCAATCAAACGTCTGAATCCTCCGCTGATCGATACGATCGACTCTGCAACGGGACTGACCCGCTATCAGACTCTCACCAGCGGAGGCGAAGTACAGACTCAGCAGTATGCGACAACAGCCGATTACATCCCGGCGACCGTCTACATCAACAACGCCTCTGATATACAGACCGAGAGCGTGAACCAGGTGCATGGCTACACGCTGCGCAGCGATTGGTTGAACCACACGGCGGATACCGGCGGCAGTTGGGAGGGAAGCTACTACAATCCTCCCGGCGCCCTCATTACCTTTGGGCCGCTCAGCGGGGTGACGACTTCGACCGGTGGCGCCACTCAGCCGTACGGTATTACGCTTACACGGTCGGATAAAGATGGCAATGGCGCGCCAGTCGCTTGGACAACTACATCCGGTACAACAACAACGCCGATTTCTAGTGAGACGCTCAAGCTGCTCTATCAACCTCTTCCGTCTACCACATCAAATCCTGATACGAACGGTATTGGTTATCTGCAGAGCTCGACGGAGTCTGCCTCCGATCCGACTAATGTCGTGATCTATGCCTCTGGCAACGTACGAGTCCGCGGAATTCTCAGTTCGGCAGCGGGACCGGCTGTCCATATTACGGTGGTCACAAATGGTATTGCCTACATTGATGGCAGCGTACTGAAGGGAAATCCGGCTTCGTCCATCGCCATCCTTGCCAAGAGTTATGTCTGCCTGAATACGACACAGTTCCTCGCCGGTGCGGCCGACTTGAATACGTCAGTCACCAGTGTCGCAAGCTCCGTCGGCCCGCCTCCTGCGCTCACGTTCTCAAACGCCGAATCGATTGACGAGGAAGGGTTGTACGAAACCCCGACTGCGTCGCAGTTGGTTAATCCATCAACCACTTATGCCTATCGTCTCTACTTGAGCCAATCGTCCGGGGGCACAAACCTGCAAAGTTCCGGCCTGATCAACAACATGCAGCTTTCGGGTTATGTTGACTCACCATACAACTCCAGCGATTTGGTAACTGGTACAACCCCGGTTCGCGACGTTATAAGTCTGCCTGCGACCGTTGGAGGCGCGACAATCGCCGCTCCTGTCAGTGACACGCCCTTCACATTGACGTTCAGCAAAGATCCACAATACACAAGTGACTGGCTGGTGCAAAAGGCGGCGATATTGCCTGGAGATGTCCAAATTCAAGCAGTGTTGTACGCTCAGGACGATTCGTTCTTCGTCATTCCCGGCGATTGGTTTAATACCGATTCAGCGGACACTTTGACCCATGCGTTCGATCGGCTCACCTCCGATCCTCTGACAAGGGATCCGCGGTATCCGTTCTACGGGCAGCCAATCGATTTACAGATAACAATTAACGGCGCCGTGTCGGAGAACGTGCCGGCGGACATCAGCGATCAGGCTGCTTGGATGCAGAAATGGGGGTGGATCCCCGTCTATCACGGCTTGGTGCCTGGAACTGGAGGCGCGGTAACGATGGCTGCCCAGGACCAATCGCCGCACTCGTTGACTCCAACGATAGGCGTGAGCGCTAATGTTCCGCAAATCGGGATCGGACTGAACCTTTCCTACGACCATACGGTTGGATTTCCCTATATTCTGAACGGGACCGGGAGTACGGCGACCATTACCTATTTACGCCAGGACAGATTTGGGAGGCCGCTTCCATTTGCGCCGGCGCTGCCGGTCAGCCCTGACCTGCTCTACTCGGGACGGCCAACATCTTAAGGTTTTAATGATGATAAACTGGCAAATGCGACACAACTATTGGGCGGCCTCGGCGGCGATTATACTGTCACTGCTATCGAATGCCTGCTCCGCCGACTCGAACGAGTACGCCCTGCCGCGTACCCTTAATGTTGGGATCCTGAGGATAGCGTCCGCAAACCAAAGCGGTTCGGATCCGACAGGCGCGCTCTTAGCTCCCTATATTTTCGACATCCTTTCGCACAGACCGGATATTAAGCCGTCCCTCTGGCATCTAGTGAATCCACTCGCGCCTGCGACCGTCGATCCTGTTAGCTCGCGGTTCAGCGGGGTCTATTCCGCTGGTGAGACTCTGCAGCCGAATATGGCGCCATACTGGGAAGTCGACCTGAGCCTGATCACCGATCCGGACCAACTGCGGCCGTACAACCTGCTCTATATCCGCACCGATGGGAATATCAGTATGACGATCACGGAGCGCAAAGTCCTACGCCAATATGTCGATGAAGGCGGGACCCTCTGGATTGACGGCCACGCAACTTCGACGGGTGGCACGACCTTTGATGCGCCTATAGGTGTCGGCACAACGCTGTACAACTCCAATGTCTTCCGCGTTTACTTCAACGGCACAGCGGCGGCTTCCTCGTCGCCGAGCTTCCATCCGATCGCGAACTCACCGAACACGTTAAGCATTTCGGCCTTAGCGAACCTCGGATACGGTACGACGAACTGCGAGGCCCTGGCTAGCGAAGTCGGAACAGGCGCTTCGTCACCGGATCCAACGCTTTTCCAGACCATCGGCGGCTCTCTAATAGTGGGTGACTACGGCAGCGGACATGTTATTATCGACGGCCTCGGCATCGGTGACGCTATCAACGCTGAAAGCGCAACGCCATCCGCGACAGTCAACCTGCCGTCCGTCGGCAATCAGTACGACCTCACTAACTACTACGGCGCACCGCAAAGTGATTTGCAGTTCCTAGTGAACGTGCTCAGTTACGCAACCGGCTCCTCAACTCCCGGCGCAAATGTACGTGGAAGCGGAGTACAGGGCGGAAATCTATCCGGCGCTCTAACGTCATCGTGGGAAGCCTACTTCCCGTCAGCTTCCGCTGATGCCGCTGTAGGGGTTGCTACTTACGGCAAATTCGTCTACACGACTGACACCGCAGGAAATTTGAGCTGCTTCGATGTGAACCCGTCGGAAAGCTTGTTTTCAGATGGAGTCGCCGGAGACGACGGTGCGACTGACTATTCTAAGGGGTCGTCGTACGACATGATCTGGCAGGCCCAGCCATCGGTCATTTCTTCGAATAAAGGGCTCTCCGCGCCAGTAGTGGCGCAGATACCGGTCAGCGGCGTTAATCGAGAAGTGGTCATGGTTCAGGATGCCGCTGGAAATGTTTACGGCTACGCTGCCGATTACGATCCTGGATCAGTGGCTTTGACATCTGCTGTAGGCAATCCGCTTTTTACCTTAGGAACTAGTACGACGACCGGTTTTCCTGGCAATCCGCCTGGGCCGACCTACTACCGCGGCGAAGTTTTAGCTCCGCAGCCTGTGTCCGGCAATTTGTCTGTTTACAACGTGCAGAACTCCAGTATTGCAAGTGCGGCCGCATACACAATTAATGTCGGCAACAACGGATTATGGACAGAACCTTTGCTCGTCGCGTCGGTTCCAAGCACCGACGGCACCTACGATGGCAATGAAATCATTGGTTTCGGTGTATCTCAGCAGGGCGTACAGACACTCGAATTCGGTTCAAGAGACGAAGAGCTCAACTATCTGTCCGGTGCGGCTGGGACTGGAAGCCAGTACAGTACTCACGCTGCCTCGGGAAACAGCTCTGGAGTCACACTGATTGGCGCACCCGAAGATACAAACAGCTCCGCAAGTAATGGTAACTGGATACTCGACTATCAGACCGACAACAACAACAATGTTTTTAACTTTCCGGCAACCACCACGCCGGCGCAGCCAGGCGCCATTAGTATTGGCGCACAGCCCGACGAGAATATTTACGCCGACTACGACATACAGCCGGTTACCTCTTATCCTCCCACGAGAACGACGATAGAGGCGGCTCTTTCTGACGGTGACGGGCAGACGAATGTGGTAGCCGGAGCGGCTGTCGGTCAGGACGAAATTCTTTACCTCAACGTTAATGAGCCAGCCGCAACTACAGGCAGCGGTTATATCGAAGCTGTTCGAGAACAGGCGCCTTCAAATGCACAGTCGACAATCCGCTGGCGCTTTGAACTGAGTGGTACGACTACGACTCCGGTAACTGATGCGAGCGGAATAAGCTATGCATTTAAGGGCTACGGCCTGGTCGGCGCGCCCGTAGTCGGGACGAACGGCATGGTCTACGCGATCATCACGAATGGAACCGACACTGATGTGCTCGCCTTGAACTCCCTGGCGCAAACCGGCTTCAATAGTCCGTTCGGCAACTTCAGCGTGCAGGAAAGCGATGAGTTTGGAGTCACCCAAACTATCCCGGGGTCGCGCTTCAACAACGGCGAGTTCACCAACTATTCGCCCGGGAATGGGACACCGCTCGCGCCTTCACTTTGCGTTCCGGGAGTACTGGAAGTCACCCCGTTGGCACCGAGCGGAACTGCCAATCAAGGGCAGCCAACCGGACAGCCGGTCCCGGTGACGATTAGTACAACTTTCAACGGGTCCGAACCCCTGCTGGAGTGGTACACGCAAATGCCGGTCACTAATCCTACGGGATTGCGTTTGATTGGCAACTATCTGTATTTCGGAGCTGAAAACTCAGCCGCCACGTCTTACGTTAATGTGGCAGTACTGGCCGATCCTGCTGGTATCGGCCTTCAGCCTGATCCCGGTACTCGACTTCTGACCTATGGACCGTCGTCCGATTACAGATTCATACAGCAGTTTCCATCGCTGCTGAACTCGGTGACGATCCCTCCCGTCGGAACGGATAAATATCTTGTAACGGCCGGCGCAAATGGGTTCGAAGGATTTTCCTATAACCAGGTGCTTGTGGCAGACAGCGATCGCTTGATAGAACTTGATCCGGCGGGCAATGCGACCTGGACAATGGATTCCACTCAGGAGTCCACCAACTCCCTTGCTTACAGTACAACTGGAACCGTCACAGTAGGCGCCGGAACCTCTGTGGCGCTGAATCGCCCATCAACCGTTACCCAGCTTAATACGAACGATTTTCTCATTGCCGACAGCGGCAACAATCGGGTCGTACATGTCGAGCGCTCCGGGAACGTACTGAGCCAGATTATAGATCAGTTCGGCTACATACTGAGCGCAACCTATGGCAGTGCCGTCAGAGATCTTGAGATCAGCAGTTTCAGCGATCCCCTAGGACTGCTGCCGGTTGGACAGCCGCTGTCGCTCAGCGAGCCTAACGGGGTAGTCACTTGGCTAACCTACGAATATGCTGCAGGCGGCTCGTCTCCGTCCTATATTGATGCGCACTACTTAATCGCAGATACTGGAAACAAACGAATTTTAGATATAGTCGATCGCTATCAGCAAGTCGCCGGCGGTCCGTCGAACGAATACGCCATACAAAACTCATCGGACTACCACTACCTCAACTGGATCTCCCATGTTACCGATATCGGCGGCAGATCGTACAAATATGTCGAGGCCGAACCGATTTTAAATAATCAATCGTCTACAGCGCCTTCGATCGCATTTCCTGACGGCAGCCCCGCCCCGGCGACGGTAATCAATGCAGCAACCGCAATTATCGGCGTGGTGGGCGACAAAAACATTCCTCAACTTGCGGTTGGTTCGACAGCGTCGAACCTGAGTTCGACGGACCTTGACGCGACCGGCAGTTCGATCCTCTTGCTCTACTACTCGAATGGTTATCCGTACAGTTCGACATCCGGCAATGCCGGCTATCAATCCGGACTTCCTTTCGAATTAATTAATCAGGTTGCCTTCGGGAGCGGAACCGCCCCTACGTTTCGTCCGCTTCACGGACTGAGATCAGCAATCGCGACCGGGTACACGCCGTCTCCTCCGGCACTCGGCTCATTTGTGATCGCCGATGACGATGGCGTTTTCAGCGGTTCGATCGCTTCGACGACCACGGATATATCGAGTTCGAGCGATCCGTACCTTCTCGACGCGACCTATAGCTCGACTTCGGAAGGCTGGAGCTTCCTGCAATCTGATTATAACAACATGGTTTCGGCGTATGACACTAGTTACTCTACCCAAAATTTTGCCGGTACGTCCTTCCTTCCAGTGTCAGCGATCGAACTACCGGGGAACAACTTCTTGATTGCAAACCGGGCCGCCGCCGGCAATCCGAATTCACCGGCGGAGGGAAACACCACATCCGCTAACGGTTTCGGAGGAAATGTATTTCTGGTCCACGCCACGTTTAGCGCAGCCGCTCCGGCGAGCGATGCGCTTGACGGACCCATTTACGGCGATCCCGCGAACACCGGCCCGCTGTCAGCGCCGGCATTCGCTTTGAGGACGAATTAAAAAGCGTACTATGAAAGTTCGAGCAATGCGTACAGTCAAAGAGATATTAGCGTTATCGACGCTTCTGCTTATGGCGCTGATTCCGAGCGCCCCCGCATTGGCACAAACGCCGATCAGAGATGCAGTCACACCTTTTTCCTGGCCGCAGTTTAAGTCCGTGTACGGTCTGCCCTCCACTCCAAACGCACTGGACGACTCAGATCAGACAGATAGCATCGCCACTCCGTCAGGGACGGTTCCTCCTAGATCCCCCGGTAACGATTTTATTTTGCCAACCACAGGCGACGAACTTCGTGCATATCTTCTAGGTGATATCGGCGAGACACTCCCTCCTTCCGGCGAAAACAACTTTTTGGACCTCGAAGCAGGCAATGGCCTGGGAGTCGACTCGCTCGAAGACTGGATCGCGCCGAACTACGCTGGAGCATCGTCGCTGCAGCCGCTGACTGTCGATAACAACAACGCTTTTAACATAGATAACACACTCGAAACGACTAGCGGCAGCACCTACGTCAACACGATTTATGGTGATTTCTCAACCCCGAGCGGTACATGGGCCTATGTCAGCGGTACCAACATTCCAAATGGGACATCGAACTACTACGGAGATAGCTACGACACGACCACGGCAGTGAACCGAGCTAACACTGGCACCACAGCGGTCGCACGATGGGTACCCTACGTAACCAATCCCGGCTACTACACGGTCTATGCCTACTTCCCGTCGCAAAACCTTACGTCGACAACGCCGGGTCCAGAACCGCATATTGACGATGCGCGCTACACGGTTACAATTACGCAGAACGGGACCACCGACTCGTACACTGCACTGGTTAATCAGACGAACGGTGGAGCTTGGGCGCAGGTCGGCGGTCCCTACTACTTCCCATCGACTGCAAGCGAGTTTACATTGACGAACGCTGGAACCGCGACGGCGACGGAATCGCTAAACACGTCAAGTCCTGTAGTCAGCATCACTCTAGATAATACGACGAACGACACATTGACGGATACGATTACGGCGGGCGGTACAAGTACCACATATAACCGTGTGGTGGTCGCCGATGCAATCCAACTTCAGGCTGCGGACGGTAGCGCGACAAGATCATACTCGACTCCTGTCGCGGTAAACATTACGCCGCCGATCCTCAGTCAGTACACATTTCAGGGTGGATCGCCGGCGAGTGGCCCGCCGCTCACCGGTGAAACCGGTACTGTAGGCGATTACAAGGAAATTGCCCTCGGGTATGGTGGAGGTAGCCCTGCCGGCGACGGATATACCGGCGGCTTGCCGATCAGCTATGTGACCGACAGCGTTGTTACGGTCTCCGGCGTCGGCAAGTATAGCACACCGGCGACGCCACAGTACTATGCTGGCAACTTCGGCTACGAACCGATGGCATCTACCCTTGCCGGCCTGCCGGTAACTCCGGCCGAAGCGCCGAGCTCCCCTTCGACCTGGGTGCTAGGCGGTGACACGATGCCGGTCGACCAGGTGGTCTATTTTGCGCGTACAGAATCGGTCAATACGGATCCAAATATTCCTTCACAGAGTACGCAGGTTGGCTTCGTTTACTGCACCAACGGACAGACGGGCGATGTCATCTGGCGCTTCCCGAGTGCGACGCCGCTGGAGATCGGGGACCGAGATGCTGCGCTCTACTCCGAACCTTCCGGAAGCTGGGCTGACAGCACCGTCAACGCGAATTCTTCGTTCAACGGCGAGACCTACCGAACCACGTCAGCCGCTTCGACAGTGACCGCACAAGCCGAATGGCAGCTTCCAGTTTCGACTAGCCAATCGCAGGCCACATCGCGCTACTTCGTGTACGCATATTTCCCAAGTCAGGGAAATGGCGAAACTCACGTTGCGAGCGCACATTACATTGTGAACACTGGTTCCGGCAGCTCGTTCAACTGCTACGCAAATCAGCAGGTCGGCGGCGACTGGGTACTTCTTGCCGATACGGTAGGTGATACGACGTTTGCACTGACACCTGGCTCGGCGAATGTCATGCTGGAGAATGACGATCCGGCGGCAACATCAGGCCAGGTAGTATGCGCGGATGCTGTCGAGTTTGTGCCGTCAACGTCCATGGGGCCGACCGATTCCACTCCGACCGTCGTACGCAACATGCGTGTGTTCGATACCAGTTCCAAACAGTATCTCTCCAGAACCGTTGTGATTGCTGCGGACAATAACGGGAAAGTGTTCTGCATCGATGCGTCGGGCAATGGCGACGGCAACGACACTCTCTATGATTCAGAATCAACTCCGCAGCCGGTCTATATTAACAGCGCCGGTGAAGCGTTTACGTCGTTCAACGGCACGACCTTCAGTAATCCTGCCACACTGCCGCTGCATATCCTGCAATATGGAACTACACCTGACTATTGGATTTGGCAGCCGAACGCAAACGATCCGATCACTCCCGCCGAAGTCGTCGACCTGACCAATCTCGGGGGCAATGTCGTCACACCAAGCAGCACGTCAACCGTGTTCGCTCCGCGTACCGAAAGCTCACCGCCTGCCTACGCCGCCGGCACAAACAACGAATATGCGGCGCCGGCCGCAATACGGCCGGCTACGGTCAGCGTCGCCTCGCCGCCGCCCGCATGGATTACGTATTCGCCGGTCATTCCAGCGGCGGATGCCGGCGCAGCACGCGTCTATGTTTGGGATATCGGAACGCTGACTGCCGAACAGCATGTTTCGGACGCCGAATACTTCGTGGTCGACGGCGCGGGCGTAGTTCACACCTGCATTCCAGTCAATCAGGATATCGTAACTCCCGGATTTGTCGAGCTGCAGGATAAGACATCACTGCAGACAACATTTGACTTCACGGCCCAAGCAACCGGGGCCGCCGTAACCACATTTGCTACACAGTCGAATACAGTCATTTTGGATAACACCACGGCTACCCTTATTTCACAGACTGTTGTATCCGACGCAATCAAGATTGTATTTACTGGAACGAGTGATGCGAACAGCGATCTTATT
>PLAD01000036.1 GCA_003134215.1 Armatimonadota bacterium | reverse complement strand
GCGTAATCTCGCTGGGCACGCCAATCACGATGCGCGGATGCACCAGCATTTTTCGCCCGTGCGCCTTCAAGATGAAGTAGTTCAGCATGCGCTCCGTCACCTTGAAATCGGCAATCACTCCGTCTTTCATCGGACGAATGGCGACAATGTTGCCCGGAGTGCGGCCAACCATCTCTTTCGCTTCTTTACCGACCGCTTCTATCTCGCCTGTATTCTTATTGATGGCAACAATGGATGGTTCGTTTACAACAATGCCCTTGCCTTTGGCAAAAACCAGCGTATTGGCAGTACCAAGATCAATAGCTAAATCGGATGAAATGAGACTGAAAACTGACCTAAAATTCATGAATGTGGAGCTTTTTCAAGGTTCCCGAATAAACTCCGAGCGTAGCATAGGGATATACCGGGAATACTTTTGTAGTTAAATCTAATATTTTCAAGTGCTTGCGGAGGTTCTCGCCGCGTATAAATTCCGAATGAAAAAAATAATAAGCCGTCGTCAATTGCTGGCCGCATCAGGTCTCGCCGCAGCCTTTACAACAACCGCGTGTACACTCACGAAGGGTACCGGCTTCAATGGCTATGCTTTAGTCGCCAATGCGGGAGATAATTCTCTTGCCGCCGTTGATCTTACCTCGTTCCGCCTCACCACCACCCTTACCCTTCCCGCCCCTCCCGCCAGGCTCCTCGCCGCCCCCGGCCAGCGCGCTTTGGCCCTGACACCTTCAGACGGAACCGATCACCTGATAGACAATCAGTTCAAGCTTGCAAAATCTGCCCGCCTGTCTGACCACCTGAACGCCATCCGACTCTCCTTCGACGGCAAATCCCTCTATGCGCTCCTGCCCCACGCCAACCAACTCATTCAGTTGGATATGGAAACCCTAAAGCCACTAGCCCGCCACAATTTCTCCATCACGCCGGACAGCATGGATTTTTCCTCTAATGGATATGTCGCCTTGGCCAACTCCACCGGTGCAGTTGAACTGCTCAATCTCGCTAGTGGCCAGCGTGCCCACGCCCAAACTCCCCATCTGGGACAGATTCGCTTCCGCAGCGATGGCAAACTCCTCCTTGCCGCCGACCTCCAAAACCGCTCGCTCCTCGCTCTGGATATCCCTACTCTCAAAGCAGTCGCCGAACTCCCCCTCGCCATGCAGCCCGACCAGCTTTGCTTCAACTCAGATCAGGGCCAGCTCTTTGTATCAGGGCAGGGAATGGACGGAGTCGCCGTGGTCTTCCCGTTCGACACGCTCTACGTCGACCAAACCCTCTTGGCCGGTCGGGACCCCGGCACCATGGCCTGTTCCGCCTCGCCCGCCTATCTTTTTGTTGCCTCCCGAACTGGCTCCGACCTCTGCATACTAAATATAGATACCCGCAAAGTAATCGGCTTCGTCGAAACTGGTGGCCGCCCATCCTTTATAACCGTCACCCCCGACAGTCAATACGCATTGGTGCTCGATCGACACAAAGGAGACATTTTTGTCATCCGGGTACCCCGCAACCTGACCGGCACCGAACGCCGCCTGAAAACCGGAGCTTCCCTCTTCACCATGATCAGCGTGGGATCCAAACCCGTCGATGCCGTAGTTCTGCCGCGAGCCATCTAATAACATCTCGCAAAAGTACTTCCGCACGATGCAAACTACCCTTCGTTTGGACCGTTCAGATCAGGACGCTTGTTGAAAACAAGAGGGTTGTACAAATCCAAGCAATACTACTGGCAAACTCAGTCGGGTTTTCACTACCGTAAAATATAGCGACTTTTCTTCAGTTCTACGTAATAATGCTTAAAGATTAAGCGGACAAACGTCTTTGGAGGCGTTCTTTCCCTATGTCAAATTTACCCTTTTGGAGCAAGAATGAAACTGAATCAATATCTGCGTTTAGCCGCAGGCACAATGCTGGCGACAGCCCTCGCCAGCGCCAATGGCATTAGCTATACCTGCGATCCCAGCGTCGCCGCCTCCACCTGCACTTTTCTGAACACGACTGTCGCGGGCCTTTACGACAGCACTTTCAAGAATGCGAATGCCGATATTTACATCCAGTACGGCACAACCAGCTTGGCGGCAACTTCATCCGTCACCAATGACGTTTCATATAGCGCCTACGTCGCAGCCCTCGCATCAGATGGCACCCCGAATAGCCTTCGTTTGTCTGCTCTCGCCTCGCTGGCCGCAAATGCGGCCGCACCATACGGAGCCGGTGATGTTGCACTTTCCACCGCACTTGCCTCGGCTCTTGGCTTCACCGGTCTGAGTGGCGTCAACGCCGCTGGCACTTCGTCTTGTACCTTTGGTGCATCTGGCTGCTACAACGCTTCCATCACCGTAACGAACGATCCCAGTACGCCTCTGTATTACCGCACTGGGACAGAGACCGCCGATGAATACGACTTCTACTCGGCGATTGAACATGAGACCGACGAAGTTTTGGGAACATCATCCTGCATCTCGACCACCGGACCATCTCTTGCTAACAACTGCGGTACTGGCGAGCCCTCCGCAGCCGACCTTTTCCGCTATTCCTCCGCCGGCAATCTTGTGTTGGACAGCTCACTCAGCACCACGCCGGGCGCTTATTTCTCCTTTGATGGCGGCGTCACAAACGGAGCAAACGGGAACGTCTACAACACGCTCGATAACGGCGACGACTACGG
>PLAD01000200.1 GCA_003134215.1 Armatimonadota bacterium | reverse complement strand
CCAGGTCTTGGCTCCGTACCGGTCTACCAACTACTATCGTCAAGCGCCGGCAGTGTACCGTGGTTACAGCGGTTATCCAGGGGAGGTTGGAAATCAGTACCCACAGGAGATGCTGCCGAATACCTCCGCGACATTCGTTGCGCCGGATGGGCGGGGCGGCTACGAGTTTGGAAGCTACAGCACTGATTCATGCGGCGACGCTATTCCATCTGTTTACGCTCTTTATGACGGCGTACCTGGCTACATCCTGGTCGATAACGGCTACGTTCAAAACATCCTGCCGGTCAGCGGCGTCTCGATCGACGATTGTACTTCACAGGAGTCGGAGCCCAGCCAGGTCAACGAATACAACTACACGGTCAACAATTACTACTCTGCGTCGCCGCCGGCCGATACGCAGAGTGCGGCGTCAGATGAAACTTCACCCATGAAACAGCAGGCGGTTGCGCCTGGGTATGATCAGGCGTTCGCGGATATTCAGCAGGCTTGGCTTACCGGAGACTCAGCTTTACTGTCAAAACATCTTCCGGCGGCGGGCGGACAAGTGTCAGTGATGATTGCTGGGAAGAGTTCCTACGTTATGGAATCGAACCACTTCGCTCAAATCACGCAGGATGCCTTCAATAATCTAAACACGTATGCATTCGTCCTTTCCCGTGTGAAGAAAAATGCCGACGGCAGCGTCAAAGGTTATGTGACCCATACTTACGCGCCGGTGACAGCATCTGACAGTACGCGCGACACTATGTATCTATCATTTACCTTGTCCGATGCTAGTGGGACATGGTTGATCACGGGTGTCGACTCTTCGGCAACACCTCTGGATGAGGTGGACTCGACAGCCGGCACGTCGGCCAAGAGTGCCGTTGTTTACACTAATAAGTAACTGTAGAGTATTGTTGTCCAGTTTAATACGATTTCCGTTTAAATAACGGATCGAAATATTGCGAAAAGCCGGTATAAAGAGATGCACCTCTAGCTACTGGCTTTTTGTCATTGAAGCAAATCATCCGTCTTAGATCCATGGTTTTCACGAAGTTTGAAGGAGACCACATCGTTGGTTAACACCCACCCATTAAATTATTTACGTCAGCTTTGCGGCACGACCATCCGCGCAGTTTGCTGCGCGTTGCTTGCTTTGTCACTGACTGTTTCGAGTGATGCGGCAGCAAAATCAAAGCATAAACCCCTGCATGTATTGACATCGTCGACAACACATAGAGTTACTCCAGTCCTGTCTCTTCCTTTCGTCGGATCAGGCCTTCCGCAGTCTTTGATCTACCGTGCATCAGAGCAGCCAATTGGGACACACAACGCGGTCTCATTCTGGCTGAAAGGCGATTCCCTGCCGGGCACCATCGATGTGTACCTGATGGCATCCGGCGGTGACGCTGCAAGCGCTTTACCGGTTCCGGGCAGTGGACACGACACCGAACCGCTGTGGCCGGCTTGGATCTCAAAACCGATCTCAACGGACTTCAGTGGCTGGAAAAAAGAAGTGATCGCAATCAGCGACTTTGGATACCGGCAGCCCGATGGCGCTGATCCGGCAGCACCACAGGCGCAGATCAATACCATCGATGCATTCGGCATCGCCAGTTCGAAAAGCGACGGGACCATTTATCTGGATGCTCCCTCGTGGGCGACTCTCGATTCTGACGGCAACGCGACAGGGGATTCGGCGCCGATCGATAGCTTTGCTTCAGGAAATCTATCCGTCTGGAAGGTTAAGGGCTCTCCCGAAGCTGTAGCCAATCTGGTTCCCGGTATTACTTCCCTGCAGCCGAATGTGAAAGACGATGCTGTATCACTCCGCCTCGACTATTCTGGGCTTTCTTCGGACCACGCTCTTCTCGCAAGCGGAGTAGCACATTCGATGACTGAGTCGGGCAATGACTTTGTGGTGTCAGTGCCGTCGTCGCCGTTCGAGCGAATTTTACCGGACAGTCTTCCAACCGCCAACGAGGTCTCCTCTCGTGTGGCCATTACAGAGTGTCCCGATCAAACATCATGCGGCTCGTTCGCAATCTACACGCTCCACGGCCTTTCAAATGTTTCGGTCCATTTGACGAACGACCTGCTGGCGATAAGCAAGTCTATCCCGCGATCCGACGTCAACATTTCGGTAGTAAAGGTCTGGGATCGCGAAGGATCGGGCGTCCTTATCGACCCCGACAGCGCCGGGCCTCTGCCCGAACTCCTGGTAAAAGATGACCGAATTCAGTTGGCATCCGTAAATGGCGTCCCACCGGCGGTCAGATTGACCGGTGACGTGAACACCGATATTCCAGCAAATACCGAAAAGCAGTTTTGGGTAGACGTAACGGTTCCTCGCAATACTCCGCCGGGCCAATACACAGCTCAGATGCTTGTCCGGTCGAATGAAGCTGCTCCTTTCAGGATTACGTTAGAAGCCGATGTAATGCCGCTTCGGCTATTGTCGCCGGCCAAACAGTACGCAATCAACTACCGGGGGAAACTTGGGTCAGATACGACTTCCGACGCCGTCCCGGGCGATCATGTTACGCCGGTACAGCTTTCGTCGGAGCTTTACGATGTTTCGGCGCATGGGCTGCGATATATTAGCCTGAGCGATTCTCCGGATACTCTGACAACGACTCTCACGACCGAACAGCAGTACAACTTTCAGACCCCGATGATCTACCCTGTCGAATCAGGCTTTACCGGGCTGCTTACTGCGAAAGCGGTGACTAAACTCGGCGGCGACCCTTCCCAGTACTATTACCTGGTCCCCGATGGTCCATCGATGGCAGCGGATCTCGCCAGGCTAAAGGTAGCTGGTTTCCAGACCGCTGCACTGATCGATGATGAGTCGGTCTTTAGCACTGTTCAGAACAACCTGGATGTTGCGATATATCCGGTCGAATACCCTTACGTTCAGGATCTGCTTCGAGATGACGGCAAGCGTCAGTCCAGCACTCGAGACTGGCTAACCTGGCCGGCTGCCCAGGACGATCCTCAGGTTAATCGGTTGTATGCGGGTTATTTACTATGGAAGACCGATCTTTACGGCGGATATATCAGCGACTACGNNGTCCACACGACTCTGCGGCCGGCAATGCTGACCTATCCGACTCAGGATGGTGTGATCGATACCATTCAGTGGGAAGCGATCCGCGAGGGAATCAACGACGTTCGTTACCTTACCACGTTCTATGCCGCTCTTCGCGAATGCAAGGATGCGAAAGTAGATTCGGTGCAAGTGGCCAAGGCGCAGGCGGATGTTTCCAGCTTCCTCGATTCGGCGTTCTGGCTCATGTCCGATGGAGACTATGAAAAGGGGCGCATGATGATTGCCAACTACGCACTGCAACTGCGAAGGGCCGTCGACGGCTATAATAGTAAGCAGTCTGGCACAAGCCAGCAATCAAGCGCCGACTTATTAGGAAAGAGGAAATCCGGATGAAATCAAATCGAATGCTCGCGTTCGCAGTCCTGCTGTTTGCGACGGCACTGCCGTTCTCTGCTGCCAAAGCTTCGACCATGGCGACATTGCCCTGCCCAGTGTGCCATATGCCGATGACCAAGATGAAAACTGCAATGAACCCGGTACCGCTGATGGTTCATGGTAAGAAATGGTTCTGCTGTTCCGGCTGCGCTGCAGGTAAAGCGGCTGCCGCTTTCGAGAAAAAGCATCACGGCAAGGTTTTCGTCGCGGAGAAATAGTCTCTAAGCGTTACGAATTCAAAGTCGCGGCCCGCATGACCGCAAGGTCAGCGGGCCTTATTCATTTCGGAGGTCGTTTGCATGTAGGAAAAATCTCTTATCAAGCAGAATACCATTCAATGAAGGAAAACTCGCGACACCTTACTCTTGCCTTCTCCGCCCTATTTGTGGTGTGGATCGTCGGCGATACTTTCAGCGCCGTCACTGCTCAAACTTAGTTATCCAGACGATTTAGGAGACCGTTTCAATGTCACTGTTATTCACCGGGCTTTGTCTTATTTCGGCGCTCGTCTCGTTTGGTGCATTCGTTGTCATTCTTATTGCCGCATTTAGAGATGAGATTTGGAAGGGGCTGCTTTGCATCATCTGCCAGATTTATGCTGTCTACTTTGCGTTCACCAATTACGATTTGTTATATGTCAACAATATTCCAATCCTGTGGGTCTGGCTGGGAGCCTCCTGCGTATCGATGATCTTCCGTTATCTGGCAACATCAATAAAATAGATAACGGATAGAGTCAGTCGGTCGCTGGTGGAGGCAGGCTTATGCGTCATAGTACAGGGCAAACTCATAAGGGTGGGGGCGGGTAGCGATGCCTTCTACTTCTCGTGTCTGTTTGAAGTCGATGTAGGTATTGATGAGATCTTCGGTGAACACGCCGCCGGTGAGCAGATATTCCTGGTCTGCAGCGAGTGCATCGAGTGATTCGCTGAGTGACTTTGGAGTCTTAGGTATCAAGGCCTGTTCCATCTTGCTCAGCTCATACAGGTTCTTATCGATCGGCCCAGCCGGCCTGATCTTATTCTGAATTCCATCGATACCAGCCATTGCGATCGCCGCAAAAGCGAGGTATGGATTCGCCGTTGGGTCGGGTGCACGAAATTCGACTCTGGCCGCTTTGGCGGACTTGGCAATGGGCACGCGAATGGCAGCCGATCTGTTTCTGAGAGAATAGACCAGATTTATAGGAGCCTCATACCCCGGGACAAGACGCTTATAAGAGTTCGTCGACGGCGCACAGAAGGCAAGCAGCGACGGCGCGTGCTTCAAAATTCCCCCAATGTAATGGAGAGCCGTTTCGGAAAGATTGCCGTAGCCGGACGCATCGTAGAAGAGATTTTCTCCGCCTTTCCAAAAAGAGACATGTGTGTGCATCCCCGACCCGTTGTCCTGATACACCGGCTTTGGCATAAAGGTCGCCGTGTATCCATTCTGTGCAGCCGTGTTTTTCACAATATACTTGTACAGGAGCAGCTTGTCGGCCATTTTTAGAAGACTGTCGAAGCGGATATCTATCTCAGACTGGCCGGCATTTCCTACTTCGTGATGATGCAGCTCCACAGGGACGCCGGCTTCAATCAGGGTTAACGAGATCTCGGAGCGCAAGTCCTGCAGCGAGTCGAGCGGAGGAGTGGGAAAATAGCCTTCTTTAATTCGGTTCTTGTAGCCAAGATTTGGTTTCTCGTCACGGCCGCTGTTCCATGCGGCTTCGTCGGATTCTATGAAGTAGTAGCCTGAATGCATTGTCTGGTCGTAACGCACATCGTTAAAAACGTAGAACTCTGCTTCCGGTCCGAAGTAGGCGGTGTCGGCAATTCCGGACGATTGCAGATAAGCCTCTGCTTTTTTTGCAACGTTACGTGGGTCACGTGTGAATTTTTCACCAGTAACGATATCTTCGACGTCCGCGACGATGGACAGCGTAGTCGCTTCAGTGAATGGATCGAGGACAAATGTGTCAGCATCAAGGCGCAGCAGCATGTCCGATTTGTCGATTGAGGTAAAGCCGCGAATCGATGAACCATCGAATGGAATACCTTCATCGAAGGTGGATTGCTCGAATATTCCGGCTGGAATTGAGAAGTGCTGCCATGTTCCCGGCAGGTCTGTGAACTTGACGTCTACAAATTTAACATCGTTCTCCCGAATAAAAGTGAGGACATCTTTAGGACTCTTGCCTGGCATGGAGCTCTCCTTGAGTTGGGTGAGTATCGGTAATGGCGTTAAAAATAAGCGGCCGTAGAGCGAAGTAAGAGTAGTATACAGGTCCGCGGCGAGCAAAGTCAAATGGGTTTTTGTGCGTGGCGCTTTCAAACCTCAAGTTTCAAATCCGTCGAAACAGGGATTGCGGCTGAAACGGCTATGCTATAATGCAATGTATGATAGGAGACGGGGGTGCCGTGGTTCAAGCAGATGTAAGCGATGATCAAAGGCTTTCTTCTTCCTCAAGTATGCCTCCGGGCAACCCGGCTGATGACGAAGTCTTTGTTGACATCCAGCGCTGGGTTATCAACCTCTTTATCATCTTCCATCTGTCCGCAATCGTCTTTTGGAACCTGCCTAACACCGATCTGCAGCTTGCCGTATGTAACTTCTTCAGATCCTACATGGTCTTGACCGGCAACTGGCAAAATTGGTGTATGTTCTCACCGGATCCAGTTGCGGTTGACACCTATCTTGGTGCAACAATCCACTACCAGGACGGTTCAACAAGGCAGTACACTTTTCCGCGGATCAGCAAACTTCGGCCGATCTCAAAGTACCGTCAAGAGCGGTGGCGCAAGTTTATCGAGAATACGCAGGCAGACGGCGATACGGCATATTGGCCCTATCTGGCAAGATATGCCGCAATTGTCAACAACGTATCACCAGCAACGGATCCAGTCAAATCTGTTGATCTGTACCGCTTTTACCGCTATATCGCCCAACCTGGAAACCCTCCAACGAAATATGTCAGTTATAAAATGCTGACCGAGCATGTTGCGTCGATGCCTTCGGCGCAGATACTTTTAAGAGGTTCGTAAGCGTCGATGCAGCTGCTTAAAGAATGGAATGACTTCTGGTTTGCGAAGAAATCTCCAGGTCCACTTGGCCTGTTTAGGATCGCCATCGGCTGTATTTTCGTCTTCTGGGGTCTTCTGACTGCGCCGCCGAACCTCTATATCTGGTATTCGGAGCGCGGCGTAATGCCGCTGAGCTTTTATACAATGTACAAAGGTTCGCAAGTCGAGATCAGTCTTTTGAACTCGGTCAGCGATCCGAAAATGGTCTTTGCCGCATGGATCGCATTCCTGATCTTTGCGGTGTTGTTCGCCGCAGGCTTCTGTACCCGTATCTTCGGATTCCTGCTGTTTATCATGTATCTGTCGTTTAATAACCGTGATCCGCTCATTTTAAACAGCGGCGACTCTCTGCTTCGCTGTATTTTGTTCCTATTGGTGCTTTCTCCCTGCGGCGCATCTTGTTCCGTCGACCGCCTCATTGCCATTGCACGTGGGCATGACGCTGGAGGCGACCCGGAGAATGTTGAGCTCTGGACACAGCGGCTCCTGCAAATTCAATTGGCGCTGGTTTATTGCGCCACAGTCGTCAGTAAGATCAGCGGCCGTGATTGGCTTAATGGCACGGCAGTGTATTTTCCACTGCATATGGACGAACTAACTCGCTATCCCCTGCCTTCTTTCCTCTATCTGCCTTGGGCAACCAATATCCTCACATGGGGCACGCTTGTTTGCGAGTCTTGTCTTGCCACGTTTATCTGGATGCGGCGAGCCCGGCCTTACGTTTTGACTGCCGGCGTGATGCTCCATTCAGGAATCGAGTATGCGCTGAATATTCCCTTGTTCTCTCTGATCATGTGCACGACGTATGTAAATTTCATTTATAACGAATGGTTGGAGAACGGGGTTTCGGCGCTCTCTCGATCGTTCGCACGCTATCGTCTGGCTCTCACTCTCCCTGCCGGCGTGTCGGAATCCGACCGTTGGTGGCGCGTTATAGAGCGAATGGACGTCTTTAGACTCCTGCAATTGAGAGAAGTCGACGGCAACTCCGTACCAAATTTGTCAGTGTCTGGAAGAGGCTGGGATTCCATAGACGCGGAAGCGGTTCGACGAATTTTGCTTTGTTTGCCGGCGCTCTGGATGCTTTCGCCGGTGCTGGCAATCCCGGCCACCGCCCGATTCTTGATGCCATTTCTTCCTCATCCGTCCAGCTCATGCGAGCCCGCGGAAGTGTCGATTTCCTCAGCGAATTAAACCACTCCACTCCTGGCACAAGTCTCCAGAAACCTGATAGTTTTGCCGATCATTTATAAACGTTTCCTCGTGATTTAAAAGTTGAATTGACAACGATCACTTGGCAGCTCGTTTGAAGAATTGGTAACATTTATATGTCCACAACTTACTCGATAAGTCCGACATTGGGGGAATTAATAGATGTCGAAATGGGTGAGATCAAGGTCTCGTCCTGCTTGACCGACACGCTGCTGGGCTACGGCCTTGGTGCGTGCGTCGGAGTATGCGTCTACGACCCATCGTTGAAGGTCGCAGGGCTCGCTCACATTGTTCTTCCCGAACGGCAGAACTTTACTGCAGGGGCAGGTAAGGATCGCCGGGACATTGCACCGGGCAAGTTCGCCGACACTGCGATTCCATTCTTGATTGAGGAAGTTTGCCGTTGCGGTGGGCAGGCAAACAATCTTTGTGCGACCATCGTCGGCGGCGCTCACATCTTCAGTCAGGGCGCTGCATTGGGTGGCCCGATCTCTCGGCTCGAAATTGGTCAGCGCAATACGAACGCTGTGACACTGGCGTTGAGCAGGCATAATATTCAGATCGTTGCATCGGATATCGGAGGCTGTCATGGGCGAACCGTTTCATTGCGAGTGTCTGACGGGATGGTAACGGTGCGCCCGATCGGCGCGACTGATTCGGTATTGGCAGTGTTGGGCCGAGAACGTGAAGCCGCTGGAGCAGTAAGATAACATGTCAAATATCACGGCGGAAAATCGATTGCATTGGCTTATAGAAGAAACAGGTGACCTGCCGACATTGCCAAAAGTAGCAATGGAGGTTGCTCAGTTAGTTGACAGCCAGAATGCCAGCGCACCGAAGGTGGCGCAGGCCCTGGCCAGAGATCAGGTTTTAACGGGTCAAGTTCTCAAAATGGCCAACTCGGCCTTCTACGGAGCTCCTCGTCGTATTTCCACCGTTACCGACGCAATCGTAATGCTCGGTATGCGAACCATCCGAAATATGACCGTGGCCGTATCGTGTCAGGATGTATTGGACAACGAAGTCATTAGCTACGCAATCAGACGCGGCGATCTTTGGAAGCACTCGATGTGCGTCGCCTATGCAGCTCAGCTGATCGCTAAGCGCGCAAAGTACCGAATTACCGAAGAAGCATTCGTTGCAGGACTGCTTCACGATATTGGTAAAGTACTCATTAGCAGCTACATGGGGTCGGAATTCGAAGAAGTTACCAGTCACGCTCAGTCAATGAATCAATCATTTGCCGGTGCCGAAAAGGACATCCTCGGCTTCGATCACGCGGAAGTGGGAGCCAGGCTGGCCGAACACTGGAACCTTCCAGCCCACCTAGTTCAGGCTATTCGCTTCCATCATGCTCCATCCAGGCAAGATCCCGCTAATACGTTGACGTCCATCGTGCATCTGGCAGACGTTCTGTGCATAACGCTGGGTATTGGTCTGGGTACCGACGGTCTGCAATATGATCTCGAAAACGCCACACTCGAGACACTAGACCTCGATGATGATTCGCTTGATACGCTGCTCATGCAGATTTCCGAATTCGCCAGCGCCTCGCACGATCTCTTATAGTACGCTCGCCGGTGTTAACGGCGAGCGGTTCGTGGTCTATCGCTGATCAAACATCGGTAACACCATCGTTGGAGAAGGAATTTTTAGCTCACCGGATCTAACGACGCTCGTGCCGAGCGCTGAAAACTCAATGACGTTATTTTCCCAAACTTGCGATCCTTCCGTGATAGTAGCACCGACTACTCCATCCGCTCCGCCGTCGACCCCCTCTGACCGCATTCGCGATACCGCAAGTTCTCGGGCAGTGTAAACAGCTTGAGTATAAGTCTCTTGCTCTACGTTTTTCGCAATCGCACCAAACGCCGTTTTCAGGCTCTGCCTTCCGATGTGGTAGACGCAGTTACCGAGTACGAACGCTACTGGGCGATATCCAGACTTTATGAGTATCCAGAAGTCTTGGCCGCTTAAGTTACTGGTGAATGGCAGTCCTTTGGCAGTTTTGTAAGATCCGCCGGATGTCGACTTTACGGCCGTCCCGATCGCCTTAAACTCAGCGAGCCCCGGTTCGTATGGTATAAATTCGATTGTCATATCTACTCCTACGATGCCATCGGCGCCAAGTTGATTTGCCTCGGCTTCCATCCGAGACATCGCTAGGTTCCGGGCATTGTACATCGCCTGAGTCAGCGTAGTCAGCTCCTGGCTCTGAGAGAATGCCGGCTTCTGAAAGCCGATATGATAAATACTGCTTCCGACAACCAATCCCAACGGCTCAAAGCCGGCATCCTGGACAAAGAGAAACTCTTTGACCGAAAGATCGCTGGTAAAAAACGGCTTCTTTACCGTCCCTGGGGGGGCGGACTGATTATGCACTGGTGAATCGAACATGGCGTTGTCTCCTCTAATTGGGCCTTCTCGTCGCTCTAAAATGTCAAATTGTAGGACTGTCGGTCAACGGCAGAACCATTTGCGGTGTTGGAATTGTATGGTCCGCTCTGGTTGGAAGAATGGCAGTGCCAATAGCGAAATACTCTAACACATGACTGCCCCATCCGTGCGACTTTTCAGTGACCTTTGCCCCTATAATGCCGTCGGCCTGCAGGCTTGCTGCTTCGACCTGCATACGTGCGAGAGCATGCTCTCTGGCATCATAGAGTCCCTGGGTAAATGTCGGCATCTCGCAATTTTGCCCGATCTGCTGAAACCATTGGGAGAGCCCCTGGTATCCGACATGATAGACACAATTGCCCATCACCAGCGAAATTGGGCGGTAACCGGCGCGTAGAAGCGTCCAGAAATCCTGTCCGCTAAGGTCCGATGTGAAGGGGCGTCCATTCGGCGAGCGATAATGCTCTCCGTTTCGGTGCCGGATTGCTGTTCCGATTGCCAGAAACTCAGCAAGATGACTGCCCCACTCATGCCGACCAATTTCCAGCCGGACTCCAACAATTCCATCCGCTCCGAGCATGTCGGCTTCTTCTTCCATCCGGGTCATTGCGAGCTCTCTGGCGTGGTACATTGCCTGAGTTAAAGTTGTTAATTCCATGCTTTGCGTTAGCGCCGGCTGTTGCCACCCGATGTGATAAATGGATGATCCAACCACCAAGCCGAGGGCTTCAAAGCCAGCTTCACGTACAAGTAAAAACTCATTGACACTCAGGTCGCTGGTGAAGAGCCCCTTTTGTCCCGCACTGGGACGCATTGCACGCAGGCGAGTCTGCGCCTGGATTGGAAGCCCTTCGATTGAACCTGCAATATATCGGTCTGACATACTCTCTCCTTGTACAAAACTAAACTAAGAAAGCCATGCACGGTAGTCAATCGAAGGCAAAGCTTCCGAGTCTCTCTCTACAATTGCCGTACCCGTCAACTCGATAGAGACGCTCATATCGGTTCCGCCCGCGCGGCCAATCGTTTTACGTTCGTGAAAACTGATTTTCCGATCAAATGTCACATCGATCACCCCGCCGGCCGAAAGCTTGGTCAGGTCTGTTTGAAGGCGGCTTTCCGCGAGAGTTCGGGCCATGTCGATCGCTTCCGAAAAGTCGGTAAGCTCCTGGTTAAACCATTGTGTGTTCGTTAACCCGTCTTCAGTAAGCTGCTCTT
>PLAD01000131.1 GCA_003134215.1 Armatimonadota bacterium | reverse complement strand
TGACAATGACGCGAACGGCATTGAGCGGGTCGATTGCGACCGCCGGTCCCATGGATGCGGAGACGGCGACCTTCTTGATATAACGTCCCTTTGCGGCAGTTGGCTTCGCCTTGACCAGAGCGTCGATCAACGCAAAGTAGTTGTCGCCGAGCTGCTCGGGAGTGAATGAGACCTTGCCAATCGGGGCATGGACAATTCCGGCCTTGTCGACACGGTACTCTACCCGAGTTGCCTTCTTGACATCGGTAACAGCCTGCCCGATGTTCGGGGTGACTGTCTGAGCCTTCGGGTTCGGCATCTTTTGCTTGAACGTTGAACCGAGCTTGCCGACCTGTCCCATCATGTCTGGAGTCGCCATGATCAGGTCGAACTGCTTCCAGTCGAGCGTCCCCTTGGTGACCTGTTCGATCAGCTCTTCCGCGCCGACGAGATCGGCGCCGGCATCGGTTGCCGCCTGCGCTTTTTCGCCCTTGGCGAAGACGAGAACCTTGCGGGACTTCCCGGTGCCGTTCGGCAGGGTGGTGGTTCCACGGACCATCTGGTCTCCGTGACGCGGATCGACTCCGAGGTTCACTGCCACATCGATGGTCTCGTCAAACTTTGCGTTTGAAAGACTCTTGACGAGTTCCAGTGCGCCGGCGGGATCGAAGAGCTTGTCTTTCGGGACCTTCGCTGCAAGTTCGAGGTAACGCTTCGACTTGTGTTTCTTTTCCTTAGTAGCCATGTATTTTTCCTTGTGGTAGTAACGGGGTTCGCCCCTCCCACGTGTACGTGCAGAATCGCCGGGGTTAGGCGACTACATCTATTCCCATTGAACGAGCGGTGCCGGCAATGATCTTGGTCGCGCCTTCGATATCGATGGCGTTGAGATCAGGAAGCTTAGTTTCGGCGATTGCGCGAAGTTCCGCCTGAGTGATCTTTGCTACCTTGGTCTTGTTCGGGGTTCCAGATCCCTTCTGGATCTTCAGCGCCTTCTTCAGGAGGTCAGCTGCCGGAGGGGTCTTGGTAATAAAGGTGAACGAACGGTCATCAAAGATGGTGATTTCAACCGGGACGATCGAACCGACCATGGAAGCGGTCCGCTCGTTGTAGCCCTTGATGAACTCCATCATGTTGATGCCATAACCGCCGAGCGCAGGGCCGACGGGAGGGGCAGGGGTCGCCTTTCCTGCATTGATCTGCAGTTTGACTACTCCCACAACTTTCTTTGCCATTTCTATTGTCCTCTGTGGTATTAACGGGGTTCGCCCCTCCCACTCTTGCTATCGCCGGAGTAAGACCCCGGCAATCCTATGAAGCTCTAAGTGAGCTTTTCAATCTGGTTAAACTCAAGCTCGACAGGAACATCCCGGCCGAACATATTGATTGTAACCTTGACCTTGTCCTTCTGCGTGTTGATTTCCTGAATATTGCCCTGGAAATCTGCGAAAGGACCAGCCATGACTCGTACAGCCTGGCCGACTTCCCAGGTCTGCTTGAGTACGGGCCGCTTGTTCTGGATCGCATCTTTGATCTGCCGGATCTCTGCACCCTTGAGGGGAGTGGGCTTGGGATCGCCGACAAACTTGATGACGCCGATGGTGTTTCGCACCAGATGCCATGTCGTGTCGTCAAGCGACATTTCAACAAAGACATAACCCGGGTAGATCTTGCGATCGACTTCGGTCTTTTTACCGGCGCGAATCTTCGACTCTTTTTCGGTCGGAAGTATTACTTCAAAAACCTTTTTACCATAGAGATCGAGTGATTTCGCTCTTTTTTCGATATTCGTCGCGACCTTATTTTCATGGCCGGAGTAAGTGTGAATGGCGTACCAATTTCTTAGCATAGTTTAATTAAGTCTGATTGTCTACCGCGCAAGCAATGCGGCGGTGGCTTTACTGAGGACGAAGTCGATTGCTCCGGTGAAGACGGCAGTGGCGACGATGAAGGCGAGGACGACCGATGTCGACTTGCGCAATGTCGGCTGGTCCGGCCACGTCGTCATCTTGAGCTCACGCAGCGTCTCTTTGAAAAACTGGGACGGCGGCTTGGCCGTGCCCGAAGGGCCCGATGCAAGCTTGGCTGCTCGCTCACGCGCAGCAGTCAGCCGTGGATCTTCCGGCTTTTTCGCTTTTTTCGGGTCCGGTTTCGTTGGTTCCGCCATAGTTATCACTGCTGCCTTTCACAATCGGTGCGAGCAAAAAATATGAACAGAAGCCCCGGGGCCTCTGTCCGACGAAAATATAATAGCATATGGTTCATCAGATGTCAAATTTGAAGAATAAAAATTCTGGAGATACAACGGTCAGTCGGCCGCCGCTTCTCCTGAATAGCTGCGTTAAGGGCATGTGCTAATCTAAGTCTCGAAGCACGGAGATGAATTGCCGGGGCACGACACGTGCAGATCTCGCTTCGTTGGTGTGGACGTCTTCCTTTCGTGGGCGTTTTGGCAATGGCGATAATGGCCGGCGCCTATTGGCGGATCGGCTCAATTGGCGGCGCATTTGTGGGTGCTATCTTTCGGATGTTATGTAATTCACACAATATTCATGTGTGGCCGTTATCCTCAATTTGAGATTGGGCAGCCCGAGTTTACGGTTTGCTGCGATAAATTTTAACCCGATCTAAAAGAGGCTTCCCGCATGTGGATTGTTCGTTTGGCGCTTGCAAGGCCAAAGTCTATCGCGGTCTTAGCGATGGTGATTGTTTTGCTGGGTGCTCTCAGCATCCTCGCGACGCCGGTCGATGTTTTTCCGAATATCGATATTCCAGTCGTCGATGTCGTATGGAGCTATGGCGGCCTTGGTCCGAAGGACATGGAGGAGCGGATTACCAACCAATCCGAACGCGGCCTGACTACGACTGTCTCGAATATCGAGCATATCGAGTCGACTACACTCACCGGCATCAGTATCCTTAAGATTTACTTCCAGCCGGGTACTGAAATTGCCAATGCGATTGCGCAGATTGAATCAAGCACCCAAACCTCCATCCGCAGCATGCCGCCGGGAATAACTCCGCCGCTCGTCCTGCAGTTTCAAGCGTCCGATGTGCCGATTGTCCAGTTTAGCCTCAGCAGTACGTCGATGAATGCAGCCTCGATCAATGACCTGGCTTCGAATTTCGTCCGTACGCCTCTGGTGACTATCAAAGGGACGCAGGTGTCGCCGCCGTTCGGCGGAGTCGGTAGGTTGATTACGGTTGACCTCGATCCAAAGCAGATGCAAGGCATGGGGATTACTGCGACCGATGTGATGAGCGCGATCAGCGCGCAAAATCTGATCCTTCCGGCCGGGGATGTTCGAATCGGACACACCGACTACAACGTCACCGTTAACAATAGTACAGCCACAGTGGACGCGCTAAACGATCTTCCAGTCAAGATGGTGAACGGGGCAATGGTTCATGTACGGGATGTCGCCTTCGTACACGACGGCCACAGCCCGCAGAACAGCGAAGTTCATGTTAATGGAAACGATTCGATTCTATTGACAATTATGAAGAACGGTAATGCGTCGACATTGGACGTGGTCAATCGAATCAAGGCTGCGCTGCCTGATATTCGCGATACATTGCCACCCGCATTGAAGATGAACATGCTGCTAGACCAGTCCACTTTCGTCAAAGCGTCCGTGGACGATGTGATCCGTGAGGGTGTTATCGCGGCCATCCTGACAGCGATTATGATTTTGCTCTTTTTGGGAAATTGGCGCAGTACGATTATCGTCTTTCTTT
Source organism: Armatimonadota bacterium (assembly GCA_003134215.1). GTDB lineage: Bacteria > Armatimonadota > Armatimonadia > Armatimonadales > Capsulimonadaceae > BOG-944. Next base: position 17,367 of record PLAD01000131.1, on the reverse strand, counting down.
CGATTCCGTTGGCGGTGCTGACTTCGATCTGTATCCTCTCTGCCCTTGGTCAGACGCTGAATACGATGACCCTTGGCGGCCTTGCTCTCGCGGTCGGCATGCTGGTCGATGACGCCACTGTTGAAATTGAGAATACGACCCGTAACCTGGAAGAGGGTATTCCGCTGCATGAAGCGATTCTGACCACAGCATCGCAAATAGCGCTGCCGACGCTGGCGTCGACACTTGCGATCTGTATCGTCTTCATTCCGGTCGCGATGCTCAGCGGAGCGGCGAAGTCACTCTTCCTACCGCTCGCGATGGCGGTCGTCTTCGCGATGCTTGCGTCGTATCTGCTGTCGAGAACGCTGGTGACGACAATGATGCAGGCGCTTCTCGGCGGCCATGTCGATTTGATGAACGATGCCAAAGCAAACCCGAATCTGCTACATCGAGTGCACCACCGAATCAACGACGGATTTGAGAAACTGCGTGACGGACATCAAAAGCAGCTCGGCTGGGCGCTGCATAATCGGCCGCTTGTACTCCTAATAGTTGTGGTCGTTATCGCTGGATCATCGGGGCTCGTCCCGTTTATTGGCGAAGACTTCTTCCCGCAGGTCGACTCCGGACAGATGCTGCTGCATGTTAGAGCGCCGGCCGGCACGCGGATAGAGCAGACCGCTGTGATATTCCACGATATCGAGACCGACATCAAACAGGTGATCCCGAAAAACCAGCTTGCCTTGCTGGTAGACAATATCGGCCTAGCCGGGTCACTCAACTATATCTTCAATAACAGCGGGACCGTCGGCGGTTCAGACGGTCAAATTACAATCAGCCTCAGTTCAAATCATCGGTCGACCTGGGACTATCAGAAGACGCTGAGGAAGAGGCTGGCGGCGGATTTTCCACAGGAAGTCTTTTACTTCCAGCCGGCTGATATTACCAACCAGATACTCAACTTCGGAATTTCTGCGCCGATCGATGTGCAAATCGGCGGGCCTGTCGGCAACGACTCGGCGAACTATGCACTGGCATCGAAGCTGCAGGGCAAGATTAAGGCGATCCCGGGAGTGGTAGACTGCTACGTCTATCAGATCCCTAATCTTCCGACCTTGAGTGTCAATGTCAACCGCGATGAGGCGATGGAAGTTGGTTTGACCCAAAGCGAAGTCGCGAGCGGCATCCTTCTCGCTTCGTCGACCAGCAGCCAGACCTCGCCGAGCTACTGGCTCGATCCGTCCAATGGCGTACAGTACAGTCTGTCCGCGCAGACGCCTCAGTATAAGATTCAGTCGATCGACGATCTGCTTTCGACTCCTGTACTGGCGCCTGGCTCGACGAACACGCCGCAGCTTCTGTCGAACCTCGCGACAGTGGATCATATTCAAACTGACGAAGTCATTTCACACTATAATATTGCGCCCTGTTACGATATCTACGCGAGCACGCAAGACCGCGATCTTGGAGGCGTTGCCAACGATATCAACAAGATCCTCTCCCACTACACGAAAAAGAACCTGCCGCGTGGAACGCACATTTCGGTACTCGGGCAAGTTGCGACAATGAACCAGTCGTTTACAGGTCTTGGCTACGGTATGCTGTTCGCGATTGCCCTCATTTACGCTTTGCTGGTGGTTAACTTCGAATCCTGGATCGACCCGCTGATTATCCTCATGGCATCGCCGGCGGTGCTCTGCGGTGTGTTCTGGATGCTTTTCCTTACTCAGACCACGTTCAGTGTCCCGGCGCTGATGGGCACGATCATGTGCCTGGGTGTCGCTACTGCAAACAGTATTCTTTTGGTGACCGCGGCGAATGAACATCGGGAAGAGGGATCGAATTCGATAGAAGCGGCGGCTAAATCAGGCTATCGGCGACTGCGACCGGTTCTCATGACCGCGACTGCCATGATCATCGGAGTCCTTCCAATGGCGCTTGGTCTCGGAACCGGCGGCGAGCAAAACGCCCCCTTGGGACGAGCCGTCATCGGTGGCCTGATTGTGGCCACATTCACGACTCTCTTCTTTATTCCTGTGGTATATAGCGCCTTGCGGAAAAAGGACATAGCCCCGACAAAGCCTATCGACGACGGCGATGGCAGCAACAACGGAACAGTTCGCGACGGCAGCGGTGACGGCAGTCGGGTAATGACGCTATCCTGACCCTGGTGGACGATCGATTTTAATGTGCGCCTGATTTCGCTGGTACTGAGTCTTTGCGGAACTTTTGGATGACTGTGTGTGCTGCTTCGACGTCCTGCCAGCCGAGAACGATGGTTTGTTTTTCTTCTAATTCTTTATAGATATCGAAAAAGTGGACGATCTCTTTCAGTATGTGGGTCGGCAGGTCGGACAGGCGGTGCATGTTGGTAAAGCGCGGGTCAGCGGAGGCAACCGATAGAATTTTTTCATCGGGACCTTTGTCATCCCGCATCATCAGGATACCGAGTGGCCGCGCCTCGATCAGGCATCCAGGAAATGTCGGCTGCGATGTAATTACGAGGATGTCCAGCGGGTCGCCGTCTTCGGCCAGTGTGTCCGCCACCCATCCATAGTCGAAGGGATAAAAGAGCGGCGAATAGAGAGTCCTGTCGAGTTTGAAGATCTCAAGATCGTGGTCAAACTCATATTTGTTGCTGCTCCCTTGCGGTATTTCAATGATGGCATTGACCGTCTGTGGAGCATTGTCTCCAATTGGTATTGTATGGTAGGACATCTAAAAAATATCGGCTCTCCTAACCGAGAAATGAAGGTTCAACTGTTTTGGACATGCAGGCCGCACTCTTTCTTCGCAAAGCCCGCCCATCGCCCCGCCCGCTCATCTTCACCGTCCGAAATCGCCCGCGTACACGGCTGACAACCGATACTCGCGTAACCTAAATCGTAGAGCGGATTATAGGGCACATCGTTCTTCACGACATAGTCCCAGACATCCTTCTTACTCCAGTTTGCCAGCGGGTTGACTTTGACTAGATTAAACTTTTTGTCCCAGCCAACAATCGGCGCCGTCGAACGGACACTCGACTGATCACGTCGAATGGCAGAAATCCAAGCCTCGTAGCCTTCGATTGTTTGCCGCAGCGGGACAATCTTTCGAATGTTGCAGCACTTATCGGGGTCGGTTCCGTAAATGGGGCCGCCGAACCGACTCTCCATTGCTTCTACCGATTGGTCGGATTTCACCAGATGGACAAAGACACCGTACTTACCCATTAACTGAGTACGCAGTTCCAGCGTTTCTGGAAACTGGTAACCTGTCTCTAAATTAAACAAATAGACGGAGTTCGGAATTTCCGCAAGCATTGCGATCAGCGCGCATCCTTCTGCACCGAATGCCGTCGCCATCGCGATTTTATCGCCGAAGGAACCAATCGACCAGGCAAGAATTTCTTGAGGTGTCCATGACTCCATGTCCTGACTGACTGCAGCTAGTTCCAATTCACTATATTGATTCATAGTATTCGCGGCCTCACCGCCGCTCTACCATATAACTGATGGCGATCATCCGGCGTTCCACTATTATCGCTTGAAAAGTCCACGAAACCCATCGACAATCGACGTCGCGCGTAAAATTACCGATGTTTCCACCGTTTGTCCACCCGTCGGCACCAGTTTAACCGGAATGACGCTGTCCTGCTTCAAATCGGCGGTTCCCGGCGCGGTCACTGTAATCTGTGCCGATGCTCCAGCGGGCAAAGAGACAAAATCCGGTGCGACAGTTAATCCGCTTCCATCGGGAAGTGAGACTCGAATCTCCGCAGTCGACTCCCCGGTATTATTGACAGCAAACGCCACGGCGCTGTCGGCGCCTTTGCGGAAACGAAGGATATAGCCAGGTTCGCCGTCGGTCGGCGGCTGTGCAAGAACTAGGCGAGCTGGACTGGGCGGGACAATGATTGTACAGTCGATATACAGCTTTTCAGATTTGTTGACAGTCTTGTTGTCCGCATCTCGCTTCTCAGCGGCCCACACTTCAATCGTACCCCGAACGAGTTGGTTTCTTTCCTTGACCTTGCTCGGATCGGCGACGATCACCATATCCCGTTTAGATCCGCGAAATGCGGGCATCTCAACGGACAGCCAGTTGCTCAGCGATTTTACATCACCGGTGAACTCGCCGCCGGACCCCCCATTGAAAATGGTGAACTTTCTTTTGACCGGTCCTTCCGATATGTCGCGCTTGCCAAATGCCAACTGTTTGGTCGAAATCATAAACAGAGGAGGCGTAATCGGCTTGAGTGCATCGAGAAAAACCTGCGTACTGGCGTATCGGTATTCTGTGTTGAATGACAAAGCGGTTGTTACCAGCTTGACATAATCCAGGTTGACATCTTTTCTTGACATCAGCGGAGTCGTAATAAACGATGTTCTCTCATTGATCTTCTTTTGCTCCGGCGGCTCCCCCGTTACCATCTCGTAGAGAATGCAGCCGAGCGCGAAGATATCAGTCCGCACATCGGCGGAAAAGTTGCCGTCGCCTTCCACTTCCGGCGGAAGATACCCCTCAGTCCCGTAGAGCTCGTCGTCTTCTGTGAAACTTTCCGGGACAAATGAATCGCCTTTACCGAAATACCTGGCAGCGCCAAAATCAAGAAGGGCGAGACGGCCATTCGGCCTGATACGGATATTTGCCGGTTTAAGATCATGGTGGACTATTTGCAATCCGTGTATGTACGAGAGAGCGTAGCAAAGACTTGCGGCCCAGCGCAGCATCCAGTCGTTATTAAGTCGTGTACCGGAAATGACTTCTTCTAGGCTTTTTCCTTCGATAAATTCTTGGGCAAGGTAAAAGTGATTGTCTGTCTCGAAACCATCGTAGAAGCCCGGCATCAGCGGGTGGATGCTGACGAGAGACAAGACGTAGCGCTCCCGCTCGTAAAGAGATCGCAGCAGGGGGGCCTCTCTGGGGTGGCTTGCTGGGACGAATTCCTTGAGGGCGACTTTTCGGCCGAGACTATCCTTACACGCGTAAACTGTGGCGTATGATCCAGAACCGACTACCGATTCGATCGTGTATTGATTGGCACGACCTTGGACGGTCTCGCCGGCCACCAACAGCATCCTGTCGTCGCAGCGTTTTCTTCTCGCCATATCTATACTCTACAGTATTGTATCTGATTTGTCGATTTTTGCAGATTTCTCCGCGGCGGCCTCGGTAGGGGGGATAAAGGGAATATGAACAAAGTTCAAGTGAGCAACTGCATTCATCTGTTCGGCGGCGCTGTCGAGCCCCTGACGATCAGTTCGAACGGGAATATTTCCATGTGCGGCTGCTCATATTCATCCGCAGGAGCTTCGTTTACGGACGAGGACACCGGCTGTTTAGCTTCGAGCTTGTGCCTCAGAGACTCATCGATTCGAAACATCAGTCGCTCGACCGCATGACTGCCCATTCCGCTAAGAGGCTGTCGAATTGTGGTAATCTGCGGCAGCACCATACGCGCTAACGCTGCATCGTCAAATCCGACAATCGATAGGTCACCGGGAACACTGACTCCTCGCTCGTGCATCACCTCAAGCAGCCCCGCCGCGACAAAGTCGTTGACGCAAAATACAGCGGTCGGCATGTCAGATCGGTTGCCGCTCGCAAGGAGCTGTTTCGCCCGTTCGGCTCCCGACTCAGCGGTGAAGTCGCCGGGATAGACCAGTGACTCATCGAACGGGATACGTTCCGACTCAAGGGCTTTCTTATATCCGTCGAGCCGCTGCCGCGGTCCAAGAAAAGTTGTTGGTCCGGCAAAGTGGGCAATTCGACGATGGCCAAGATCGATCAAATATTTCGTTGCAGTGAACGCGCCCCCTTCGTTATCGACATCGAGATCGTCGGTGTTCGGCGGAACTCCGTTGCCATGGATCAGTACATACGGTGCATGGTGCAGAAGTTTGTCCGCAAAATCCTGTGTTATCGCCGTCGGCGCAACCAGTATGACACCGTCGATGCGTCCGTCGCAAAAGTTCAAAATGGCTTCGTCACTCGTCTCCCAATTGACGATTGGCAGCACAGTCGTATTCTGATTGAATCGCGCGGCGGCACCGATGATACCGGTCAGGACATCGAAGAAGTACAGGTTGACTCCGTCGCTTGGTATCTCACCTACTACGCCAATGTTATCCATCCGCCGCCGGTTTAAAGCTCGGGCCACGCCGTTAGCGCGATAGTTCAGCCTTCGTCCAACTTCCTCGATCCGCTGCCGTGTTGCTTCCGAAACTCGCGTTGCAGTACGAGACCCGTTAAGAACGACCGATGCTGTAATAGTGGAAACCCCGGCCTCCCGAGCAACATCCTGCAAAGTGGTTGCATTAGATCTACGCATTGTAATTCCACTATATACAAGCAATGCTTTCTTCGTCAAGTAAACTCACATTTATCAAGCTTTTGCAGTCCGGCGCAACTTAATGCAGGCATTCGGCAACCACGAGGTTAAAACTAGTGTTCCCAGCCATATACGAGAAATATGATCAACGTCACCAACGCTCCTGCCAGTGCACTAGCAGCCGCGGACTTTGCTCTCATGGTTTTGGCAAAAATAGCGCTTGGAATGCAGATAAGGAAAGTCGCCAAACTCAGGAGAAAAAGGTCGGGTCCCCAACAAAGAGTGTTAGTAAAAAGAGAAAAATGTTCAAAAATACGTTAGGCTTATCGTCTTTCATTTAGCGATCCTTCAAAATTAGAGCGACCTATCATTCGTGTTTGGATTGCCAATGTCTAATCCCTTAGTGGGCTCACGTATAATATTTCCATATTCGCCTTTACCCCCAAGGAAACACTCATGAATATCCGCACGCTTACGGTTGCTGCTTACTCGTTATTAGCAACTTTTACTCTCTGCACCGTCTCAATCTTACCTGTTTGCGGTCAGACGATTTTGCCTCCGTCTGTCTCTGAAACCGCGCTGGCAACGGTTGACGGGATCTCCGGAGTGTATACAACTCCTACAATGCCGACCAACCGTTCGTCCATGCCTTACGGTCCGGTGATGGGCAACGGTGATGTGGGAGTCGTTTTTGAGGGAGCGCCTAATAACTTGCGCTTTGGCTTCGGCAAATCTGACTTCTTTGGCGTTCTCCGCGGCGGAGCGATGCCGGTTGGCTCTCTTAATCTGAACATTCCGGAGCTGGAAGGCGCGACATACAATGTCTCAGAGAATATCGGCCCAGCTACATTGACCGGCAAATTCGTGGCCTCACAGGGTGCAAGCTGCGCTCTTTCCTCATGGGTTGCAGCAACGAGCAATGTCACAGTAATTCAGTTGCATAACAGCGGATCAATTCCACTCACGGTAACGGATCGGATGCTGGACGGCTTCGGTACCGACGGCAATTCGGCGACATATGGAACGACGCCGACTGCATCCGGCAGTTCATTGGGCTTTACCTGGCTCCGAGTCTCGCCGGACATCGAGCACGTCGATCTCGGCAATCGACTTCACGGAGGAACCCCTGAACCGTTTAACGGTCGGATTGCCGATGTTAATGTCTATGCAAGCGCATTGCCTGCCGCAGCATTGAGTAACAGTAATGCGTCACCAAGCACTGCGTCGTTTTATTCCTGGCACGGCGAACCCGATGTAAAAGTATTGGGCTCAGCATCCATCGAAGCATCACAAGATCACGGAGCGCCTGCACTCATAGATGGAAGCCCCCAATCGGCCGTGGAACTTGGCGTGATGCGCTTGCCGCAGTCACAGTTGACTGTGACAGCATGGATAAAGGTTACGGCGATCTCTCAGGAGGAAAGCATCTTCACTGCACTCGGCGATCCGTACCGGCCGCGCAAATATCCCTATGAACGCGGCGTCGAACTGGAGCTGGTAAACGGCTGCCTATCCGGGAAGCTAAATACGACTTCCGTCACATCCGTTTCACCGGTTCCGGTGGGCCAATGGGTTAAAGTTGCGTTAGTGTATGACGGCGAAAAGATGTCGCTCTACGCCGACGGGGTACAGGTGGCGTCGACTACCGACTTCCCAACAACCGCCGACGTGAACGGTTATGACCAGTCGGCGCTTCATTTCGGAGATCAGGACCTTCCGTACGACGGCGATGGACCCGACGGCATCATGGTGCAGCGAGTCGTCGGCAGTATCGCTACGGCGAATGGACGAGCTCTGGGCTTTACCATTCCAGTGAATTCGACGGCGACCATACTACTTTCGATCGAAACGGACCGGAATTCTAAGAACTATTGGAATGAAGCCGTTCAATCGGTAACAAATGCGAATATCCCGCTTCTTACAGAAATTCACGACGCATGGTGGCGAGCTTTTTGGTCGAAATCGTTTGTCAATATCAGTGATGCTGCGATTGAGCGTTATTGGTACGGCAGTCTTTATCTCTACGCTTGCTGTAGCCGTTCCGGGTGCTCTCCTCCCGGCCTGTGGGGCAATTTTATCGACTCTCCTGATTCCGTTGGCTGGCAGGGAGACTACACCATCGATTACAATGCCGAAGCGCCGCCCTGGGCTGCCTATGCAACGAACCACTGGGAGCTGGCTGACAACTATGAAGACCCGTTGATAGCCTACATGCCGCGCGGAAAAGCGATTGCGGCGCACAACGGGTACCAGGGACTAAGTTTCTACACTCACCTGATTCCCGGCCCGGGATGGGACGACGACCCCAGTAAGTTCTTGAACCAGCAGTGCGGAATCCTTTTTGGCTGCGTCGACTGCGCTATGAGGTGGAAGCTGACCGGGGACGTCGCCTACGCACGGACGGTCTATCCTCTCTTGAAAGGCACCGCGGATTTTTGGGATGACTACCTTAAATTGGAAAACGGGCAATATGTGGATAACAATGATGCAACGGACGAGTTCAACCCAGGAGCGACAAATCCGGCAACATCTATCGCTTTTCTGAATTTGCTCTATCCGACGCTCATCGACATGAGTACCGCTCTCGGGGTTGATGCAGATATGCGCTCAACCTGGCAGAACATCTATACTCACTTGAGCCCGCTGCCGATCGTAAAGGCCGCGACAATCGATCAGGTGAAAGGCTATCCGGACGATCAGACGCTGGGAGAAATAGTCGGCGCCGGCCTGACCGACGACAAACTCGCCATACGCGATTCACTTTCGGGTACCGGGTTTCCGAGGCCTGAAGTCCTTCGCACCGACGATAAGGAACGGTCCACGAGCGCTGGTATGAACTCCACTCAATCAATCTTTCCGGGGTGGGACATAGGAATGGAGAGCAGCGACTCTGATCGTGAAGCAGCACTCGAGACTGTGACGCTGGCTTCTGAGTGGTTTGACGGTAATGACGACTGTACGTTCTACCCTGCTGCGGCAATCGCCGGATACGATCCGTCGCAGATACTGTTGCATCTCAACCAGCTGATCAAGGACCATTCATCGCCGAGCTTCGTATTTCATTCGAACGGCGGCGGAGTTGAAGATGTCGCCATTATTCCTGTTACGCTCTCTGAAATGTTTCAGCAGAGCTTCCAGGGGTCGATCCACGTGTTTCCAAACTGGCCGACAGAGGATGATGCTTCCTTTGGTAACATACCGACGTGCGGTGGATTTCTGCTGGCAAGTTCACTGAAAGCAGGACAGATCCAGTATGTCGAAATAACCAGCGAAGAAGGGAATATGTGTATTTTGGCCAACCCCTGGCCTGACGAGAAGGTAGAACTTTTTGTTGCCGGCAAAAAGTCGGCGGTACTTGCTGGATCTCAAATCAAGTTTCCGACTATTCGAGGTGAGACCGTCCTATTAGAACCTGTTTGACACGGAGCCGGTTTTGGTCTTATTGTGGCAGCTCTCGCCGACGTGATTTGTCAGCGAGAGCGACAGTTCATAGACCCGCCCCCGCAATTGTCGTTTGGCCCGGCTGACCTACTATAATTCCACGGCCATTTGTCGCAATGTAGACTCGGCCGTAAACTCGTGGATCGCCTGTCACGTCTTGGCCGATCCAGGCGAACTGGTGGCTGTCGTCGTTGATCCGTGTCCAGTCCCTGCCGCCGTCGTCTGACCGGTATACGCCGTAGACCTGTCCGATCTGCCCGGCGATATAAAGGGCAGGATTACTCTGTCCGAGGGCTGCCTTTCCGAACCCCAGAGTATCCGCGGTTCCTACTTGAGGAAGTTTGGCAAACGATTTGCCGCCGTCGGTCGAATGGTAGAGGCCTTTGTAACCGCAGGCGAGCCATAGGTCTCCAGCCTGGCTCGGAGACGCGGAGAGCTTGACATTGTCCGGCAGCCCCTGTGCCAGCTGCTCAAATTTAGCGCCGCCGTCGCGACTGGCGAACAAAACTTTAGATGTTCCGTCGTAAGCATAGTACATATGCGGGTCGGATCGATCTGCAGCGACGACAGCTCCTGGACCCAGGCCGCCGCACTGCTGCCAGCTTGCCCCGTTGTCAGCGCTATAAGCAGGAGTTGCTGCCTTCGCAGCCCAGACTATCGTACTTCCATCGGACGCGACAGCCACCGATCCTTCCCCTTGCGCTCCTGGCGGAGTGGCTGAGAATGGGGTCCAAGTATTGCCGCCGTCGTTAGAGTAAGCCCCTCCGGGGCTGCCGGTGCCTACGCGGACAACGAAGCTTGGGTTTTGCTGAGCAAAGTCGATACCCGTTGTACCGCCGAAAATTGGGTTCGACGACATACCGGAAGGCGGTGATGAGTTGATATTGTCGTGACGGAATCCACCGATGTCGCTGACACCGCTGAGAAGAAAGGGTCCTTCCGGCGGACTGGCGAGGCAGTTCACCGCGGTCTCTTCAATTCCGGCGGCGCCGACTTTCCAGTGGGAAATGGGGTTAAGTGAACTGATAGATGCATCCGTGCTTGACCACATCGTGGCGCCGGTGCCGTAAAGCACATGCGATGAATTAAATGGGTCGATAGCAAGGGCGCCGATCCACCAGCCAAACGTCGCATTTGGCTTTCCCCAATTTAGCCAGGGCGACAGGTGATCGTCCATCACGGCGCTCTTTCTGAAACTGATCCACGACTTCCCGTCGTCGACTGTCCGATAGATGTCATCGCCGCCGTTCCAGCGGTCCATCGTGCTGACCATCAGCGTTCCTGGCGAATGCGAGTCGAGTGCAAGTCCGGCGTAACCGAACGACGGTACGCCGTTCGCCTTTGGCACGACTGGCGTTATGTCTGCCCAGGTCCCGGTCAATGTGTCAAACTTCCAAACCGCGCCGTCGCTGATGTCATTCGGGCCCTGATGGTCGCTATACGTTATGTACAGGACTCCGCGGCGGTCGATTTTGCCCTGGTGGGGCATGAAGCCTGCAGGCTGCCCGCCGACAGGGCGCCAGGTAACGCCGCCGTCAGAACTGTGGTAGATCGGTGTAGGGGAGTTTGTTACGCCAATATAAATATTACTGGTCGCACGACCCCTGTCGGATCTTTGCGGGTTGAAGGCGATAAACGAAATGCCGATAGCGCCTGGATCGTCCTGCACCGGCAAAGATGTTACCTTCGACCATGTCGCTCCATAGTCTGCACTGCGCCAAAGCCCGCTCATTCTAGATCCGAAAAACAAAACATTCCGTTGAAGCGGATCGATATCCAGTCGTTCTCCCATCGAACGCCCAGACTCGTTGCCGCCAAGCTTAATCGGTAGATCCGTGCGCCGCCAGTGCCTACCCCGATCGTCAGATCGCAAAATGGCGCCGTCACTCGCCCAGCTCTGAGTGTAGGTGCCAACCGCCATATAAACGCGGTTAGGGTCGACGGGGTCAGGAGCGATGCTTTCGACTCCCATCAAGTTCGAATCGTTGTGTCCGAGCCAATCGAGAAGCGGAATCCATTTTTGCTGCGCCTGATCCCAGCGATACGCTCCGCCGATATCGGTGCGAGCATACGCGAGTCCCGCCTTTGCGGGACTGAACTCGATCCCAGGAATAAACCCGCCGGCGACGATCGCGACGTTGCCCCATGTGTACGGACTGGCTTCCGGCGCGCCGTTAGCAGCAGTGACCACTCCGAGTGTTGCAGAGGTTGCGGAAAAAATAAGCGCCAGGTTCATCCCAGCGCACAGTAGTTGTTTCAATTAATTGATCTCCGCTTTTCGCTATTGATGATTTTGCGACTGTTTTGCCGCCTGCTGTGCGTTTATCTGGGCTTGTACTCCTGCTGGAGCTGGCCCACCCATCATCGTTTGGACCCTGTCTTCCTGGGTTGCTTGCGTATTCGAGCATCCGGCAAAAAGCGCGCACGATAAGACGAGCATAATAATCGAGATGAGGCTGTTTCTTGTCATGATTTGGTGCCTTTATTGTGGAGAGCATGGCTGCGTATGCTAAATGCCACAGCCATGCCGATGATTAGACGAGTTTATTGGCGGGTGGAGTCCCACATGTCGGTTGAGCTTGGCCATGTGCCGGTGTTCTGGAACAGCGACGGATTTGTCGCACCCGGGAACATCGCTTTGACATGGCCATCGCAGAACAGAAAGTTAGAGTGACCATCAGCATGGGTGCAGACGGCTCCATTTGGAATTTGTGGATAGGTGCCGCCGGCATCGGTAGCAATGCCACTCGGAAGATCGTCCGGCATATTCCAGTTGTAGTTATTGTACGAGCCGATTGCATTCCAGGCTCCGAAGTGTGTCCATTTGCCATTTCCGTCAACCTGATTGACGAACTTAGACCACACTTCTGCGAGGAGAATAGTGTTCGCAGGCTGACCGATTTTGGCATTGGTAGTAGAGTACTCTGTAGTACCGGCGAACGCCTGATTGCCTTCCACACACGCCACTCCATTACAATAACATCCGCTGTATCCGCCGCCGTAGTGGCAGAATGTGGACCCATTTATGGAATACGAATCGCTGTATCCTTCCCATGCGCTCTGATTTGCTTTCGAGTCATCCGGGCATGTGAGAATGTTGAGTGTGTTGAAATAAGGTGCTGTGGCAATCTCCCAAGTGATGTTTGCTGGGCTGCCGCCGGTGTAGTCGGCATTGTTGATATTGTTTGCCGCAGGTGGGAAAAACTCGTCGTTATCCTGGGTGTACTGGATAATCGCGATGCCGAGCTGCTTCAGGTTCGACGCGCAACTGGATTCGCGCGCCTTCTCCCTAGCGGCAGCGAATACCGGAAAGAGTATCGCGGCTAGAATGCTGATAATCGCAATAACCACGAGCAGTTCTATGAGAGTGAAACCGGTCGATATTGATTTACCCCGTGATGTTGAAACAAAGCGAAAATCGCCTGTGCTCTTTTTCATTTGTCATTTTCCTTATTGATAGTTGATTTTATTACGAAATCGCGAATATTTCCAAAGCATTGTATAACTACGAAACTCGTGACGTTGACTTTCTGACGATCAGTTGGTATGGGAAGATCTGCAAATGTGGCTCAGCCAGCGGGCTCATTTGATTTGAACGTTCAGAGTCGCTCGATAACGAACGCGTTCCGCGTGATTGAGATAGCGACTCGTTGATTCGGAACATGAGGCGATCCACCGCGTGCTGTCCCATGTCATTCAGCGGCTGCCTGATGGTGGTCAGTTGCGGGTTAGTCATTCGGGCAATCGGCCCGTCGTCAAATCCTACTACCGAGATTTGGTCCGGAATACTGATGCCGTTCGCAGTCAATTCTTCGATGCATGCACAGGCGACAACGTCGTTAACGCAGAAGACCGCGGTAGGCCGCTCCGAGCTATGAAAGCGTGACAGCATTTCGCTTGCGCGCGCCTTACCAGTTTCACCCATGAAGTCGCCATGGAAAACGTAAGATTCGTCTCGAGCGATACCCGCATGATCTAAAGCCTTGTAGTAACCGTTCAATCGCTGCCGAGGGCCTTGAAATTGCATGGGCCCAGCAAAATGCGCTATTCGTCGATGACTTAAGTCGATCAGATGTTTTGTCGCTGCGAAGGCCGCGCCTTCGTTGTCGATGTCGAGGTCGTCTGTATTAGACGGCGCGTCGTTCCCGTGCAGCATGACGTAGGGCGTGTAGCGCAGCAGGCGCTCAGCAGATTCGGGAGTGAGGCTCACCGGAGCAACTAGAATAAGGCCGTCAATCCGTCCATCGCAGAACTGCAAAACTCGGTTTTCATCTGCTCTCCAATCGTTGATTGGAAGAATGGTCGTATTCTGGTTGTGTCGTGCAGCGGCTGACAGAATACCTGTGAGCACATCTAAGAAGTAGAGGTTGACCGACTTACTTTCGATCAGGCCGACAACTCCGATCGTATCCATTCTGCTTCGACTCAAGCCTCGCGCCGCTCCGTTTGGTCGGTAGTTCAAGCGCTTTGCTGCTTCGACAATTCTCTCTCGCGTAGTATCGGAAACACGCGTCGCGGACTTAGAGCCGTTGAGGACGACCGATACAGTGATGGTCGCCACACCGGCCTCTTGAGCCACATCATATAGGGTTGTCGCGCTGCTTCGTCTCATGTTGGTTCATGTTAACATAGAATAACCGCTACGTCAACACTATTTTGAAAAAATATTTCATGAAGTAACGCTACATCACAGCAAAAATAAATAAAATAATCGCTTATTCACGCAAAATGTAGTTGCCTAAACCAATCCGGTCCTGTATAATGGATAATGCCGCGCTAACTCGTGGTCCCAGTGTGGTTCTCGGTTCGTGGACTTTATGTCCGACAGCGTTTGCACAGTTGTCGAGTGCGTTGAGAGAAGCCAAATAACGAGGTTACGATATGAAGTTTACTGATGGATGCTGGATGCTGCTTGACGGCGTTGTTGGTCAATATCCGGCTGAAGCCGGCGAAGTAATTGTTGAAGACGATAACGTAGTCGTCCTTGCTCCGTCGAAAAATATACGCCACCGCGGCGATACGCTCGGCGGTCCACTCTTCACCTTTCGCTTTTCGGCCCCGATGACCGACGTAGTCCGAGTCACAGCCGGTCATTTTTTAGGCAAACGCCAGGAGCCGACGCAGTTCGCTGTCAATACCCGTATCAGCAAAGATCCGTCCGTTCGCATCGCCGGCAATACGGTTCAGGTAATCAGTGGGAAGCTGAAGCTGACTGTAGAAGATATCAAAAAATGGCAGTTGGACTTTTCGGCCGAAGGTAAACGCCTGACTTCCAGCCGCATGCGTGGGCTCGGTATGTTCGACGTTCCCGGTGGCAGACGCTATATCCGTGAGCAGCTTGCCCTGCAGGTCGGGGAAACGGTCTACGGCCTCGGAGAACGATTCGGGCCATTTGTCAAAAACGGTCAGACAATACTTTCGTGGAACAAGGATGGCGGGACGAGCAGTGACCAGGCTTATAAAAATATCCCGTTCTACATGACCAATCGCGGCTACGGGGTCTTCATCAATCATCCGGAAGAAGTCTCGTTTGAGGTTGCATCCGAAAAAGTAGACAGCGTTCAGTTCAGCGTTCCCGGCGAGAGGTTGGACTATTACGTAATCTACGGACCGACGCCCAAGGAAATATTGAGCAAATACACAGCCCTGACCGGTCGTCCCGCACTGCCTCCGCCATGGTCGTTCGGTCTGTGGCTGACGACATCGTTTACGACGAGCTATGACGAAGAAACTATTACCGGTTTCATTCAAGGAATGGCTGACCGGGACCTTCCCCTGCATGTATTCCACTTCGACTGTTTTTGGATGCGCGAGTTCCATTGGTGCGATTTTGAGTGGGATCGCCGTGTTTTTCCCGACGCGGTCGGCATGCTTTCTCGCCTGAAGGCTCGCGGTCTGAAAACCTGTGTTTGGATCAATCCTTATATCGCACAGGCATCGCCGCTCTTCGCTGAAGGGGTAGACGGGGGCTATTTCCTGAAACGGCCAACCGGAGAAGTGTGGCAGACCGATCAGTGGCAGCCAGGTATGGCGATCGTCGACTTTACAAACCCCGAAGCAACATCGTGGTTCAACAGTAAGCTTCAATCGCTGCTCGATATGGGAGTTGACACATTTAAGACCGACTTCGGCGAGCGTATTCCGACCGATGTCGTCTACCACGACGGCTCCGATCCGGTCGCCATGCACAACTACTATTCTTATCTGTATAACAAGGCAGTCTTCACACTGCTCGAGAGTGAGCGCGGAGTAGGGGATGCTCTTGTATTTGCTCGCTCAGGCACCACCGGCAGCCAATCCCTTCCAGTGCATTGGGGCGGCGACTGCGAATCTACTTTCGAAGCCATGGCTGCGAGTTTGCGCGGGGGGCTTTCGCTTTGTCTCTCCGGCTTCGGGTTTTGGAGTCACGATATCGGCGGATTCGAAGGTACGCCTCCGGCATCGCTCTACAAGCGCTGGGTCGCCTTCGGACTGCTGTCAAGCCACAGCCGGCTGCACGGAAGCAGTTCCTACCGTGTCCCTTGGATCTACGACGACGAAGCTGTCAATGTCCTGCGTTCGTTCACCAAGCTTAAATGCCGCCTGATGCCCTATCTATTTGGGGCGGCCGTGGAAGCTCGCAATACCGGTATTCCAATGATGCGTGCTATGGCGTTGGAATTTCCGGATGATCTCTCCTGCACGACAATCGATACCCAGTATATGTTGGGCGACTCGCTGCTGGTCGCGCCAATTTTTTCCGAAAGCGGCGCCGTCGACTACTACGTTCCAGAAGGAAAGTGGACCAACTACATAACCGGGACTGAAATCGTCGGCCCCGGATGGAAGCATGAAACTCACGGTTATCTGAGCCTTCCCCTCCTGGTACGTCCGAACTCAGTTGTACCGACAGGCAAATACGATGATCGGCCTGATTATGAATTCTCCGACGGAGTCACTTTTGAGGTTTTCGCAATCGACGAGGGCGCGAGCGCCACTTCAACAGTACCAAAACTCGATGGCTCTCCCGGGCTCTCTGTGTTCATCTCACGCTCAGACAACAATATAACCGCCCATGCCGCCTCACGTTATTGTCAGTGGAGCGTACTCCTGGCTGGTATAACGTCGGCCGTCTCGGTCGAGGGTGGGGCGATTTCGCATACCGAGCGGGGACTGTTGATCACAGCCGTCTACGGATCGCTCGATATACAAGTCCAGCTTTCCTGACCTCAAAGAACAGCAGCGCCTGAGCCACGCGCACCGGGCTGTCGCTGGAGGCTGTCCGCATAACGGCTGCTTCTTCTGAAGCTAACCGGATACTTTTGAATGCCAATGCGCCTTAGTAAATGCTGTGGCGTAAAGTATGTCAATTACGATTGCGCACGGCGATTCCGCGAATTCAGCGCAGAGTCCTACGGCAACGTCCTCGGAAAAACGCGTGATGCGGAGACCGCCGATTGATTTTCAGGCAGGCGTTGTGCTACAATTGACGGCTTCGCAAGGAGTAGTTCTTTGGCGCATTCGTCTAGCGGCCTAGGACGCTACCCTCTCAAGGTAGAGACCACGGGTTCGAATCCCGTATGCGCTATATCGACAAGACCGGCATCATTTAAGGTGTCGGTCTTTCTTAGTCGTCGTCAGCAATCACA
>PLAD01000174.1 GCA_003134215.1 Armatimonadota bacterium | reverse complement strand
GGGTCAGATCGCCAAAATTCCTGTAGTTGATATCGGTTGTGCTCATCGAGATTTTCTTCCTTTGCTGTAGCTGCTTTAAAAGTACACTGTCGGTTTACCGTCGGGGGTAAAGCTGTATTGAACCTTCATCACCTTCTGGTCAGGGTCCCAGTCGGCCATGTAGTCGTTGGTCACGACGCAGGCGTTAAGGCGCATCGCTTCGCGCAAGATCTGTTCGTCTGCATCGGAGCCGCTGATAACAAGCTGAATCTGCTCGTCATCGACCATCCGTCTAACAAGCGCCTGGTCATTGATAACATACGGAAAATTGGCATCCGCGATAAGGATCACAGGAAAATAGCCTCGTTCTCGCAAGGTCTTGCGCATGGAGAGAACGTAGTCGATTCGAGGATGACCGTCTGCTACCATCTCTTGCCCGTGCCAGGCGACGTTGCTTGTATCGACAACTATTGGACCGCGGGAAAATTTAGGCGCGATTACTCGTGCGTAACTGGTGTCTCCGTCGGCAGCGCGGTCGATTGAAGCCAGGATCTTCTCGCGCTCATCTGCTTCCTTGCTGCGGAGCGCTTCCTGAGCGAGTTCTACAATTGTCTGATCGTTTCGATCGACTGCGGTAACCAATTTGCGGGCGGTGACCGAGAGAGCAGCCGCAAAGACCAGCGGCAGGGCTGCATCTGGAGCATAGGTAGACTGATCAGGGAACGCTGACTGGACGAACACAGGTGGGGCCAGAGACTTGACGAGGGCGAAGGCTACCGGACTGTCGATACGGAGTGTCGACAACGGCTCAGCGTTTTTGGCCGCGTTTTCGGGCGATCTAGCAAGAGCACTAAGAAAGTCACGGATGACCTTAGTCTCCTGAGCGGGAGTAGTCGATATGACGAGTAAACGATAAAGCGCCGATGCAGCCTGTGGCAGAGTGTCGTGCTGTAGATACAGAGAAATCGCTGATCGGAGGACTGGGACGGCTTCTCGAAATTTACCGATCTTAATTAACGCCTCCGCTTTGATATCTAGCGCATCGACATCTTCCGGCGTCGCCCTGAGCACGTCGTTTACCAGAGATAAGGCGATGCTTTCCCGATCCTTACCCAAAAGATGTCGTACTGCTTCGACAAAATGCCGTGCGTGTGCGATCTGCGGCGCCGGCTGAATCGGTTCGTGTTTGTTGAGCGTTGCGGGAGGGAGAACCGCCGCCCTTCTCAGGGCCGCATTGGTGGTTTCAAGCTGGCGCTGCTTTCGCTCGATCCGCTCGATCCGCTGCTTCAGCCGCTCGGCTTCGCGATCGCTTTCCGTTTTCCCGGCGGAGGCCGCTATCAGCTCACGCTTCGTCTCGGTTAGCTGACGTTCTGCGGCTTGTTTAGCGGCGACTGCGGCATCACGTTCCTGTTTGAGCCGGTCACGTTCCAATCGGTACTTTTCAATATCGCGATTTGATTCGGGGGGCAAAGCCCTTGTCGGCGTCTGACTCTTGGCTTGTTGTGTCAGTTGTACCGGCGGGGAAGGTTCTTCCGCCAGCTTGCGAAGCTTCTCAGCAAACTTGTGGTTTTTTGCTGCTTCCTCGGCAAGTCTCCGCCGTACTATCGGGTTGGAGTAGCCGCCTGCATCCATGCGGAAGCCCTGGAATGCGAGACCCGCAAGCATGACGAAATCCGAGTGGCGAAGGGCAGGCAATACCTGCGTCGGCTGCAAAGATGACAGCAGGCCGATGGCTTCTTTTACTGTTAGCGGCTGATAGTCGTCCTCAACCTCCGTCTTCACTGCTCCGCCCCAACGAGCGCCGCCTCAGCCGAACTGGATACAATCAGGGGACGAGCAGTGGCCGACGCTCTATATCGCTCTTTTGTCGCGAGCTGCCCGCATGCAGCGAAGATCTGCTGCCCACGTTCTTTTCGCTGAGTGACGACGATTCCCGCATTTTCTAGAATTCTACGGAAGCCGACGATTCGATCTCCTTCAGGGCGCGCGAAGTGTTCGATCACAGCTGTAGGATTGTATGGGATTAGGTTCACAGCTCCGCCCGCGTCCTTTAGTAAGTCGGCCAGTTCCACAGCTTCCTTCGGATTGTCGTTGACTCCGCGCAGGAGAATATATTCGAAAGTTACCCGTCTGCCTGTGGTCAAAAAATAGCGCTTGCATGTTTCCATCAGACGCTTCATATCGTACTTAGCATGGATCGGCACAAGACGAGTACGCAAGGCGTCGTTTGGTGCATGCAGAGACACGGCCAGGGTAATCTGCAGATTTTCCGCTGCCAGTTTCTCTAAAACGGGGAGAACCCCGACTGTTGAGACAGTAATATGACGCATCGCTATGCCAAGCTCTAAGTTCATGATCTTGATAGCGCGAAGAACTTCATCGATATTCAGCAACGGTTCGCCCATTCCCATAAAGACGATATGTGAGATGCGCCGTTCACTGAGGACCTGCAGCTCTAACAGTTGTGCGACAATCTCGCCGGCGGTCAGGTTCCTAGCCAGCCCCATCGTCCCTGTTGCGCAAAATGCACAGGCCAGCGGACATCCCGCTTGCGACGATAAGCAAACCGAGACCCTTTTTGTGTCGGGCATAAGTACGGCTTCTACCTTGGGGCCGTCCCGCAGTTCGACTACGACTTTGATTGTTCCGTCGCGAGTATCGCGTGCGGTTTCGATCACCTTGACTGGATGTAGTTCATATTGCTCCGCGAGCAGAGTCCGCAGCGTTGCCGGCAGATCGGTCATGGTCTCGAAATTCGATTCAGCTCCGCCGCCGAGACCTGGTAGTGTCTTTCGATAGAGCCATTCTGCGATTTGCTTTCCGCGATATGCTGGAAGTCCTATGTCACTCAGCAGCGTTTTGATCTCTTCAGTTGTTTTTCCGATTAATTCAATCATACAGTTGTTCAGCGGCCGGATGTTCCATCCGCCGGCGAGGTGAGCGCCGTTTCAAATTGTTTATACTCTTCTACCCCGTACATTGCGAATACCACGCGATCAAGCTTGGTTTCCGGATGGTCACGCAGGTAGGCGATCACCGACTCGACCGCAATGGACGATGCCCGATCAATGGGAAAGCCGTAAATCCCTGTTGAGATCGAGCAAAATGCAATACTGGTTAGCTCTCGTTGATCCGCTTCGGCGAGACAGTTGTTATAACATTCTTCCAGCAGTAGGGGCTCCTGGTGACGGCCGTCCTGCCATCGGGGGCCCGCGACGTGGAAGACGAACGGCTGCGGCAGATCGTGTCCATGGGTGACGACGACTTGCCCTGTACGCGCACCGCTTGGCGCCACTTCTTGCAGCTCGCGGAGCATCATTTCGCCGGCGGCTCGATGGATCACACCGTCAATGCCTCCGCCTCCACGCATCGTCTTATTCGCAGCATTGACAATGGCATCGACTTCCTGGTCCACTACACTGCCATGAACTAAGATGAGGGATGTATCGTCGATAGTAACCGGCAGCATAAGCATGTTCTCCGAACATTCGTTGACGGAATAAACATAACAGTATACCCGTCGAGTTTTCTCCAGCATCTGGCTGGCGGCGACATGTACAAACTATTCTGAGATCGACAATCGTAGAATTTCGTGGGCAACCAGTGGACCTAATATCGGGGTATGTTGTTGAGGTACCTTACACTGTACGAGGGCGTCCGTTATTAAAAAAGTTTTCGCAAATACGACGGCTGCTGTTTTTGTCGCCTCGTCGTTTTACCCTTTCGTCGGGGCCGCAGTTTTCGCCGACGGTGCACCGAACCCGGTTATAACCAATCAGCCAGCGTCTGCCAATTCGATGAACTCTCCATATGTCGATCAGTATGGCCAGATAACTTCCGCTCATTGGCCGGGTAAGGTTGAGTCGGACACCGATCTGACAGGTTCGGTGATAGGCGAATCCGCGAAGCTGAAGGCTTGGGCCTTGCCGGTGGGCGCTTACGACAGCTACGGCGGCTTTCTTCATGCCGGTTGGCATCTGGCGGGGACAGGATACTTTCGCCTGTTTCGGCGTGGAAAAATGTGGTGGCTGATCTCTCCAATCGGCAATCCCTGCTTCTATCGAGGCTTGGACACGGCGCCGGCGTTTCGCTGGGAGACAACGCCGATTTCCGGGCGGGAAGGTCTATTCGGGAATCTTCCATCGAAAGACGGCCTATTCGCCCCAGCTTGGGGCGGCGATGCCTGGGGAGTCGACCCAGGGGTAACGTCATTCGCGTTCTGCACATCGAACCTCATTCGCAAATACGGCCCGGATTGGCAAACCGAGTTCGACTCGATTACGCGTCAACGCTTAATCGCCTGGGGCTTTACAGGTTACGGCAAATGGAGCGACTCCACCGGCGGCGTTCCGTCACTTCCCGTTCTAAACAGGACCGGAGTGCCGCTGCTTCCCAACGGCCGTCACCCCGACCCTTTCGATCCGGCCACACAGGTTAAGCTGAACGCCGTCCTGTCAGCGCAAGTCCTACCCCATTTGACCGATCCGAACATTGTCGCGTGGACTATCGGAAACGAGTACGACGAGCTGGTGACAACCGACGAGATCCGGAACATATTAATCGATCGGCCTGATGTCGCTGCGAAGAGATCGCTGATCGATTACGCTGTGGGGACGATCTACGGAGGTTCACCAGGTAGAGTCGCGAACGCTTGGAATTTGTTGAATGGCCCACCGGCGACGAGGGAGCGACTTTACGATTCTTATGCCGATGATGTCCCCGAAAACGATCTCGAAACTTTGCGGCGTTTTTTCGCCGACCGATATTACGCTTTGTTGCAGCAAACCCTCAAGTCTATCGATCCGAACCACCTCTACGCCGGTTCCTGGACAGTGCCGGCATATTGGACAAATGCTTCGGATTGGTGGCTGGCTTCGCGGTACTGCGACGTTACCGGTATCGACAACTACAGTCTCAATTTCGCCGATCCGGTTGTCGCTAGGCTGATCCAAGCGTCGGGAAAGCCCGTCCTCTGCGGCGAGTTCGCCTTCCCACAGTCGGAGCCTGAGCGTGGATACTCCAATTTTGGAGATCTTTCCCTAAAGGATGAGACTGCATCGGGGAAGGCGTATGTTAACTATGTCGATGGAGCTTCCGAAAATCCATCATGTGTCGGAGTGTGCTGGTTCCAGTACCGTGATCAGCCCGCAACCGGCCGCGGACCAGGCAGCGGACCTGAAATTGTTTACGGAGAGAATTATCCTTTCGGACTGGTAGACATCGCAGATAACCCGAAGTGGACCCTCCTTGGCTACGTTCGAAGCGAGAACCTTTCGGCAGACATCAAGCGGTTGACCGTAAGATAGATCTTCTGCGTCGTTTTGGCACGAGCCGTGCATCAAAATGAAAGTGTTCGCCGACCGCGCCCTACTTGTTCTCTCAATAATATCCGCCCGCTGAAGGAGAAAAATCTCGATGATTTCCGATTTGTTCGAGCGAAAGAAAACCCACTTCATAATCTGGAGACCAGGAGTTACCAATCCCGCCCCGCAGCTTTCGATTGGACTGCCCTCGCAGCCAGTCAGCGCGTACAGTTCTTTTCCTTTAATACAGGACGCGACATTCCCGGAACTGTGGTCGATACCGGCATCGGCGTGTGGGCTTTCCGAAGGCGCCGTCTACTATTACGGCTTCGCCGTGGCGCTCTCCGAACCGTTCGGTCAAGTTGACCAGTCTTTTTTGATTACCGACCCGGCAGCCTATTCCGTCGATCGAAGTATAAACCCACCGATCGGGCTTCCGGCTTTGTCGGTGAGTCCGTCAGGCGACCCTCTCTCCATTATCGCCTACATCGGCGGCGAGCTGAAAGAATGCGACAACGGCGGATCGGCCGGGCCCCTGCTGCCTGACTGGACCGACGAGCCTCAGCTTACCAGTCTTCCGCAGAACGATTCGTTAGTGATTTATGAGATGCCGACACGATGGGCTCATACTGATTCAGTCGGGAATACGGTCTATGGGAGCGGTACCTTCCAGGATGTCCTTGCGCTGCTTGATAAGGACGCTTTATCACCGACCTTTCCTAACTCCTCCATCTTGAACAATCGCGCACTAATTCAGGAATTGGGAGTAAATGCGATCGAGTTGCTGCCTTGTTCTGACCAGGATCGTTCGTTGTTGTGGGGATATGGAATGGCAAATTTCCTCGCTGCCGACTACGACTTAGGGAAGCCGCCGGGTCAGCCGCTATCTACCGCGTCTACCGATCT
>PLAD01000340.1 GCA_003134215.1 Armatimonadota bacterium | reverse complement strand
ATGCATCGAGTGTAGCTTGAGCGGTGTCACCCGCCGGCGGGAGCGGAACCTTCCATATCGTGTCTTGACCTTTGTCCAGGTAATGCACCTCACACTCACGGATTGAAGCCCATGCATCTGCTGTCGAATCACCGACAATAGTTACCTTGAAGTACCTGTAGTTGCCGGGAGTGATTGTTACCGGGCCGTCCCCGATGCCTGGCGCCGCCGTATCGTCGGCGAGCGTAGTCCACGTTTTCGTGTCGGCACTTCCTTCTAACTTGCATTGATACAGGACAGCACTGTTTTCCCAGGTCATATTGACACCTGTGATCTGCCTCACCTCGCCCAGATCGGCCTGCAGCCATTCTGGAAAGTGGTTGTCGTTCGCACACCAACGTGTGCTCGAATCACCGTCGAACGCGTGATCAGGATTGTTTTCCGACTCGCTGCTGCTCGCAGTTACCAGCCCAGAGACCGGCAGATCAGGTACGTACTGGCCGCCGGCGATAACATGACCATGAGTCAAAGCGAACTTCCATGTTCCCGTCACCGACATGTACCAGGGGTCATGTGCTCGGAGCACATTGGGAGGAACCGGCTGGGCCGACGGCATCGGAAGCGGGAGAGACGCCGGCATTACATTGCCGGTGTCCTGTGCCTGCGCTGCAGTAGGCGCAAAAGCGGCTGTGAGCAAAAGCAAAGAGAGGGTAAGCGTTTGAATTCTCAAATTGAACCTCAGGTGATTATTGTTGATCAGGTGCGCCGTAAGTCTTGCCTCCGATCGATTCGGAGTGAAGTCAGGGAGTGCGTAAGGGCATTATTGCATACTAAACGACAACACATTAAACAGGTGCTGTCAGCGGCGAGCGTCCCGCTTTGACGAGCTATGCTGCTATGCCAGAACCTGATCTAACGAGCGACGAGGACTGGGAAGCGCTTCCTCCAATGGATAGCCGGTACGAAATATAAATACCCCTCTCCATGGCCCGCTGCCGACAAGAGCCTGCAGACCGTCGCCGAAGGACGGAGTTAGATTCTCCTCGGCCTCCCTGTCCGTTCGTTCTACGATCTGATTGAGCGGCTGCATCGCCAATCCCATTGTAATTGCCGCGAGGTGCAGGCGCTGCCATAGTCGACCGGCCTCAATAAGCTGCGACCTGTCAGGGAAATTGGAGATGGAAATGACGCCGTAGGCTGCCGCAGACACTGTTTGAGTGTCGCGTACGCTCTGCAGCCAATATCCATCGGCCTGTCGTTCGGTGAGAGCCGGAGCCATTTTGGCCAATAACGTCATCATCCAATTCATACCTTGCGCATCCATCGTTATGCCGTCGCGGTGCTCTTGAACCTCAGCCCAGCTCGAACGAAACCACCTGGCGCTTGACAATGACATCTGTGTGTCGTCCATGATGGCCTGAGTTGCGTCCACCGTTTGTTTGCCGACACGGGCTCGCAGCTCCGGACTGGAAAACCAAGTAACTTTGGTATCTGGAGAAGACTGCAGAGCGGAAAGCGCGCCGAGTACATCGGGTTCGATCGGGCGCTCCCTACTGTAAGCAGATCGATCTGTATGGCGAAGTGGAATCGCTTCGTACAAAGCGCTATGCTGAGATTTTATACCTGACAGATCTATTTCAGCCGCGTGGCTTGGATCTTGTACTCTAGGCATTAACTGCACATTTGCTTCGAAGCCGTTCGCAGGAGCGGCGAGACAGAGGTTTTCAACGGCACACCCGAGACTGATATACATCTCCCGGCGCAATGGATCCATTGAACCGAGATTACGAGCTTGGTCAGCGAAAAGAGATAGGGATCGGTCGGTTACATGAAAGATCCAAGGCTGAGCGTTATGGGCATTAGCAGCCAATATGGCCGCGCGAACCAGGTTCCATGTTGGATGCACGTCGTCTCCGCGCCAATTGGTCCACGGTACGTAGGCTATCCCAGTTCCGGGGGAGAAAACGCCTTGATCAGTGGCTCGCCAGACGAGACCCCCGGCGATTAGTACGCCGCCCGTACCTACCGCTTTCATAAAACGTCTACGCGAAATCGACATCGGCACCATAATTGCAACCCGGGCCTTCCATCGAACGAATACGTTTAATGTTGCATTTTTGTGCCGATTCCATGACACGCTTTACAATACTGCAGAGCCAAACTCCGTGCTGTGCCACATAATGCTGTCCATTCCTGTCGCTAATCGCTAAAGCGGATAAAACCCATGTGCGTTATTGAATTTCTACTTTCTGGAATCGCGGTATAATACTCCTTCAACTTTTGGTTCACGTCGATAACGCAAGCTACAGCTTTCGTGATCGCCGTCTACTTCGACATTCTGTACTGTCAAATAATCGACGAGTTCCCCTGGGCCGCAATCCTCGCTATGGCCGTATGAGCTCGCAGTGTATATAGGAAGAAACTATGAAAGTTAGCAACAGCGGCTGGAGAGAAAAACTCGGCGCCGCAGTCCCCGCTGATTGGGGCAAAGAAATTGACGTTTTCGAGACCGAAATAGCTCTGAAAAAACAGAATAAAATCGACGACAAAGTGTTCGCCGAGACTCGGTTGCGACGCGGCGCTTATGGACAGCGTTATGACAACGGCAAGCGCCACGACGGCGTTGTCGAACGACAGCTGAAGTACCCTTCCGACCTAACGAAAGGCCCGAATACCCTCTGGGATGCTCCTGGTATGCTGCGAATTAAGCTGCCGTTCGGCGGTATGAATGCGGCGCGCCTTGAGACCATGGCGGACCTGGCGGAGGAGTATTCCGACGGTATCGCTCACGTCACGACGCGACAGGACTTTCAGCTCCACTACATTCATATCGAGGACGGTCCTGCGCTGATGTATCGCCTCGCGGCC